>NZ_JBRFJE010000009.1:0-74911 GCF_052932165.1 Finegoldia sp. P3-F-LR
CTATTGATTTAAGTCCTCCTGATTCACCTGATAAGTATTCTAGTACTAATTTTATTTTAAATTCTTTTGTGTATTTTGGCATACAAAAACCCCTCCATCCGTATTCCGGATTTTGGGGTTCAGGTCATTGCCTATCCTTTTTGAATTCTCTTAAATTCTAATTTGTTTTCAAAATAGTATGAGTATATTTCATTTTCATCTGGTATATCATCAAAATCTATCAAATAAGTTTGGGTATTAGAATGTGTTCTAACGGCCATAGAAGCGGTCTGTGTGTCGAAAGCACTTATATACCTAGTAAATGTATAGTAATCATGTGAATCGTTCCTAAAGAAGCCCTCAGTGATTTTTAGAGGCTCTAAGATACTAAATGCTGATGAGTATGCTTCGTTTACATTATTAGATTTCTTGTGAGTTGACAGGATGTATTTTGCTCTGATGAATCTACTGACAGGGTCATAGGCTCCTGTCAAATCTTTTATCTGATTAAACTTGGACAAATCACCGACGGATTTTTCATATCTTTTAACGTGTGAAGAATATTTTGGTGAATTAGTCATTACTTTAGGATTGTCTCCACATGGGACTAATTTGTGATTTTTGTATTCTAAAACTGTTGAATCACCTGTTCTGTCCACAAACATAAAGTGGAAATCAGGGCATATCACAGAATTTCCATCAACATCTTTGTTAGCTAGGTGAATATTGTCCAAATCATTTAACAATTCTTCAACTGTTTTGTAATTTCCAAGTGCAAAATTCATGAAATCTAGTGAATTTGTGTTTATTTTCCCTTCAACTGGATGATTGCTAAACAAATTATTTGCGATAAACATATTAGTACAACCGCACAGTCCGTGTTCATTTACACCATCTTTGATTGGGTACAGATTTCTAAAACACATTCCCATCATTTTATATTTTGAACGCATTGGTTTGTGATACAAATCATCAGCATAATGAAATCCTCTTGGAATATAAATCATGTTGTATTCCAAAGGAACTTCAAAATCAAGAGTACGTGCCATCACAGAGCCTTGTGGATAATCTACAATAATTGTTGTACACATATTATTCGACTATCATCTTCGCAAGTACATCAGGGTTTCCACAACCAGTAGTCAATACCATGTCATTGTCTGAAACTTTAGAACGAAGATAATCACGTGCTTCTTCAAAAGTTTTGTAGTATTTTGCATTCACGCCATTTTTAACTAGTTTTTCGACCAAATCTGTAGAATGAATGCTGTTGTCGAATTTTTCCCTTGCAGCGTAAATTTCTGTTACAATGACTTCATCACAATCGTAGAATGCATTGGCAAAATCATCCAATAGCATCTTAGTTCTTGAGTAAGTATGGGGTTGGAATACGCAGTAGAATTTGCCCTTTTTGTGCTCATCTAATGCTTTCAACGTATTTTTGATTTCAGTAGGGTGATGGCCGTAATCGGTCTTTATTTCACAACCTTTGTAAAATCCTACAGTTTCCATTCTTCTATGAAGATTTTGGTATTCCTTCATATTTTTTCTTATTGTATCGATATCGATGTGGAATTCGTAACATGCGATAATCGCAGCCACTGCATCGTATATGTTATGACGTCCAATTATAGAAAGTGAGAATTCTTCGTCTTTGTCAAACTTTTTAGATGAAATTACAAATGTAGGATTGCCATTTTCATTAAAAGTTATATCGTGGACGTTGTAATCAGCCTTTTCATTTTCTATACCAAATGTTATGATTTCTCCTTTGATGTGAGATAATAGAGGTTCACAGTTTGGATCGTCTATGTTTATAATAGCTTTGGAATTTTCGTCCAAGTTTTTCATGTAGCCAATGAATGTTGCAACAATGTGGTTCAAATCCTTATAGTAATCCAAGTGGTCTTCATCGATATTCAAAATAATAGCCATTGAAGGATAGTAATTGAGAATATTTGCTTTGTATTCACAAGCTTCTGTAAGCATGTATTCACTATTTCCACAGTGAACATTGCCTTGAATTTCGTCTAATTTTCCACCTAAAAGTATAGACGGATCAACTTTTGCATCAATTAATATTTTCGCAATCATTGAAGTTGTAGTTGATTTGCCATGAGATCCACTAACTCCTATGGAGTATTTGTAATTTCTCATTAGTGCTCCAAGGAAGACACCCCTGCTTACAACATCTACTCCAAGTTCTCTTGCAGCAACTAATTCTTCGTTGTCGTCTAAGATTGCATCAGTGTATACAATTAAGTCAGGATTTTTGATATTTTCTCTTTTTTGTCCGATAAATATTTCAACTCCTAGACTTTTTAGTCTATTAGTTTCGTCAGATTCTTCTCTATCACTTCCAGAAACTTTGTATCCGTAGTGGTTTAATAACTCAGCGATACCACTCATTGATATTCCACCGATTCCAATAAAATGTATATATTTAAATTTGTGCTCTTCTATATTAAAATTGAACATAAGCCCCTCCTTATTTCCAACTGTTATTATATCACAAAAAATTGAGAAATATTGAGCTTTTAAGAGCCTAAAAATCTACAAAAACATTAAGATTTATTTGATATACAAATGTGGTTTTAGTGTTATAATTAGATGGAGGAGAAAACATGAAAGATATATTACTAATCAACGATATGCCAGGATATGGGAGAGTCGCTCTTAGTTGTATGATTCCTGTGCTAAGCAACAAAGGTAAAAGCGTTTTTAATTTGCCAACAGCTGTTGTGAGTAACACTTTGGATTATGGCAAATTTGCTATATTAGATACGACAGAATACATGAAACAAGCTACAAAAGTATGGGAAGAATTGGATTTTAGTTTCGATTTAATAGCTACAGGATTTTTATACAGCTTAAAACAAGTGGACATAATTAAAAAATTCATAAAAAAACAAAAAAACTCACCAGATGTTATTGTTGATCCAATTATGGCAGATAATGGAAAACTTTATAATGGATTGGACGATGACAATATTGAAAATTTCAGAAAACTTATAGATATAGCTACAGTAATTATTCCAAACGAAACAGAAGCTAGAATGATTACTTGTAAGATGAATGAACCGATTAATGATGTGGCAGAAAAACTTATCCAAATGGGTGCAAAATACGCCGTCATTACAAGTGTAGAAGAAAATAATGAACATTTTGTTTTCTGTATGGATGAGAATTTTGTATCAGATAAAATATATTATGAATACATCGACACATCTTATGCGGGAACAGGGGATTTGTTCTCAGCATTATTCATAAGTCAATATTCAGAAAATAAATCAATATTTGAGTCAGCAAAGTATGCTAGTTTAAAAACGACTGAACTACTGAAACTTTCCTTGGATATTAAGGACAAGGCTCGTGGACTACCAATAGAAAGATTTATAGATATCTTGTAATTTAGAATTATCAAATAATTATTAGAAATTAATGAATATATCGTTGTAAATTGTATATTCAATTGTTATAATATTATTGCAAAAAAATACTAGGGGGATAATATGATTGATTTAGACGCTTTAGAAAAGAGAAATAAAAGAAAAAGCGTGATTATGATGGCAGTTGGTGTCATTCTTATTGCATTGGGAATTCATTTTTTCTTAGCACCAAATAAATTGTCATTAGGTGGGGCAGCTGGTATGGCAATTGTAATAGGTAATTTCGTTCCTATTTCAACGGGTCCAATTTTGATTATCATCAACACGGTTTTATTTATTGTAGGATTTATCATGCTTGGTAAGGCATTTGGACTTAAAACTATAATATGTTCTTTGGGACTTAGTTTATTGGTGTGGATTTTGGATATTTTATTTCCTATGGACAAACCATTGTTTGAAGGAAAAATGATTCAACTTATTGCAGCAGTAATGATCTACGGAACAGGAGTAGGAATTGTACTTAATAACTACGCATCAACTGGCGGCTCTGACATATTCGCTAAGATATTGAATAAATACTTGGGAATTGAGTTGGGTAAAGGATGTTTGATGGTGGATTTCCTTATAACATTATCAGCATGGTATGCCTACGGAACAGAAATAGCTATATACTCACTTGTAGGTACTGTACTTAATGGCTTAATAATAGATTTTACCATCAATGGTATGAATACATCAAAACTTTGCACGATTACCACATCAAAGCCTGATGAAGTAAGCAAGTTCTTAGTAGACAATCTTACAAGATCTGCTAATATATACACAGCAAAGGGTGCTTATTCTGGAATGGAAAAAGAAATCGTTCAAACAGTTGTAAGCAACAGAGATTTTATTATGCTAAAGAAATACATCCAAGAAATAGATCCATTAGCTTTCGTTATTGTTTGTAATGCAAGTGAAACATACGGTTGGAGATGGAGAAATATAATAGAGTAATTTAATTAAAGACAACCTTAGATTATTAGTTTGATTAAACTTTTAATCTGAGGTTTTTTTAGTGGGGAAGAAGAGTAGGGAAAAATTGAGAAAAATATTAAAATAGCTCAAAAAAAAGATGTGTGAAAAATCACACATCTTTTTAAAAGCCTATAGAATTATTCTATATAACCATTTTGTTTTAGTATTTGTGATGCTTTATCTAAGTTTGCATCAGACACTTGAACGATTGGACCAGTGCAGCCCATACCGCTTTCAGCGTATATATTTTCTTTCCATAAAGCTTGAACAGCATCTTCAATTTCAAGAATATCAATTCCTGAGATTGTTGCAGATACAACTTCTTTGTCTGGCATTTTAACTTCTTCAGAAGATTCCTTTGGAGCTTCTTTCTTAGTTAAAGAATCTAAGATGCCTTTGAAGTCAGCCTTTTCAGCTTGTTTATAGATAGATTTTTTATTGTTATCAATTCCACCAGCTACTGTTTGGTAAGCATATTTTAAAGCATTTGCAACTACAGGAGCACCTGAAGCACGAGATACTATAAATATGTTTCTTTCGTAGCCTTCACCGATACCAGGACCATATCCAAAACCAGTAGTTTCGTAGTTACCACCTGATGTGAATGAACCGAACATCTTCATTAATAAGTTACCTGTTAATGAATCAGTTACCATTACATCACAGCTTCCCATAAGAAGGTCATTACCTCTCATTACGATACCACCATCAGCTCTTTGGCTTTCAGCAAATTCGATATCAAATCCGTTGTCTTTGAAGTGTTTCAAAGCTTTTTCTACTTGTCTAGCACCATCGATATTCAAAATACCAACTGTTGGTTTTGCGATACCACAAGATTTAGCTGCGATAACACCTGCAACTGCATTTCTTACCATAGCTTTTGTTCTTTCTGTATCACTAGTTCCTGTAGTAGTAGCTAAGAACATTTCTTTGCCAGTACCAGGAGTGATTACTCTACCAACTGTTGAAACACCGATAGGGAAGTTGTAGTGAAGAGTTACACAGGCTTGAATTTCGCCACTGTCAAGTAATTCTTCCATCTTTTTGTACATATCTTCATCGTTGTCAACTTCATAAGTTTCATGTTCGTCATCAACTTTTTCACCGATAACAACTACTTCAAAAAGATCAGAATCAGCTAATTCAATAGCTTTTTTCATGTTTTCAACACCGTGTTCACTACCTAAAGTAGTAAGACCGATTTTTACTTTCTTACCAAATTTTCCGCTTTCGATAGCTTCAGATATTTCAAGAAATACTTCGGAAATTTTTTTATTATCCATGTCTACACCTCTATTCTGCTAAAAGATTTTCAGCTAGTTTTCTCATGGATTCTGCGATTACTTTCTTAATTTGATCCTTTTCTGATTCAGATGAAACTGATGATTCATCTTCCATTTTACCATCATTTCTTTCCATAACGATAGATACACCATCAAATAAGTTAGTCATTCTACCTAGGAACAAACTACCTTTACCAACGAACATTACTCTGTTGTAATCTCCTTCAGTTAAGTCTTTAATAGCATGTCCTGCATAAGGAATACCTGATGGGATGTGTCCTTGTGTTGGAGCCCAACCTACTAAGCCTTTTTCTTTAATGAAATTAGCTAATTCTTTTCTGTCTAAGTCTCCTTGTTTAACAGCAAGGGCAGCGATCATCTTATAGTTAGCTTCAGGAACATTTCCAGCACCAGCAGGTTTAGTGATATCTGGGTTTTGCATTTCTACAGAGTATTTATCTACATCAGTAATCTTTAATCCATTTTCTTCTAATGAATGAGATACTAAGCTTGAGATAACTGCTTGTGGTGAAGAACCAGTCTTAACTGTGTGACGTCCTACGATGTCAGTTCTTAATACTGGGTGAACACCATCATTTTCTGAGATTAAAATTGCAAATCCACCAACTACGTCTTCAAGAACTGGGAAGCCCTTTTTAACGTGGTCTTTAGCGTTCATACCTAATTTAGCAGTTGAACCACCTGCTACTACCATAACATTTTTATAAACACCAGATTTAACTAAAGCACTTGCTTCGATTAATGAGTGAATAGGAGCTGCACAGAATCCTCTTGTATCAGAGCCTGTTGCATTTTGTAATCCTACGATTTCAGCGATAGATTTAGCGAAGTTACCGCCACCTCTTTGGTTAACGTCTCCGCAGGCTTCTTCTGAACATTCGATTACATAATCTATATCATCTCTGTTAATGTCATTCTTAGTAACTAATTCTACAGCTGCTAGTACACCTGAAGCTTTTACTACTAAGTTTTCGAACATTGTGTGAGCGCTTAAGTTTACGTCGATATCATGTGCTGCTTTGATATAACCACATACTTTTCCGTCATGGTATAAAGCTTCTGCCATGTGAGTGTCGAATAATTCTTGAGCATTTGAAATATCAGATCCTTTTAGGTGACCAAAATATGGTTCTAAAATAGGATATTCTTCTTCGATAACTGGTTTGATTTCGTTTACGAATTCTTCAGAAAGTTTTACTAAGTCGAATGCATCAGACATTTGTAATAATGCGATGAATACGTCTTGTTTTACGATTTTACCCATTTTACCATCAGCCTTACCTTCTTCGTAAGAGTGATCAGTAAATGGCATTTCGTAATTTTCAAGTTCTTGAGGAGAAACATTTCCTATATAAACTTGGTTAGGAAGATATTTTACTACCTCATCAAAACTTCTAATGTGTTTTCCAACTTCTTTTAAGAATTCAGAATCTGGGTTTACTACTCTTTCAGTTTGACATGTTGATCCATTTTGGATAATCATATCAGGAGTGTTGACTAATACATAGCCAGCTCCCTTTAATACTGGAAAATTCATCTGTTAACTATTCTCCTTTATTATTTATTTATATTTGAATTAGTCTTCAAAAACTGTTTGATCTTCTACCTCTGTAGTTAAAGCGTTTAATGCTTTCATAACAATCTTTTTACGAAGACTATATTCTTCTTCTTTAGTTAATGCTGGGTTTCCTAATGGGTGAGGAATAGCAATAGCTGGGACAATTCTGTTAGCACCTACTGTTAATGAGATAGGAGTAACTGTACAAATATGAACAACAGGAAGTCCTGTACGTTCAATTGCTTTTACCATCGTTGCACCGCAACGTGTACAAGTACCTCAGGTACTAGTAAGAACAACTGCGTCTACATTGTCAGCTAATAATTTTTCACCAATTTCTGTACCAAAAGCATCAGCGTTAGCAACGGCAGTACCATTACCTACAGTTGAATACCAAGTTTCGTGTAATGAACCAATAACGCCTTCTTTTTCTAATTCTCTCATAACATCGATTGGTAATACTCTGTCGCCATCTTCATTAGCGTATACTGGGTCGTATCCACCGTGAGCTGTTTCAGAGTTTTCATCTGTCAAATCATTGATTCCTGAGAAATCATAAGAACCGTATTTAGTTGCTGAAGATGATTCGATGTGATCTGGGTTTCCTTTTGGAACTGTACCACCAGAAGTTACAAGAGCGATTCTTGCTTTTGATAAATCTTTGATAGCTTTACCAGGTTCAACTCTGTCGAATGCAGGCATTGGATATTCTGTTTCGAATTCTTCGCCATTAATTTTCTTAATAAGCATTTCAACAGCTCTTTGAGAACCGATTTTGTCTGAGAAGAAGTTAACACGAACTCCTCTTTCAATATATCCTTCTTCTTTAGGAGCGCCAATTTCTTCTCCCTTAGCAACCTTAGGACCTAATTTACCGATTTTCTTCATAGCGTCTCTCATACCAGCGGCACTATTCTTAGTTTCTACGATATAAACGTCCTTTTTGTACATATCTGCACCTGGGTTTTCAGGATACATACCTGTTAATACAGGAATATTTAATTCATCTTTAACTGCTTTAGCCATTGTACCAGCAGCAACACCGTATCTACCAGCGTTGAATGCAGGACCAGTTACTACGAAGTCTGGGTTAGCTTCTTTGATCATTCCCAATACTTCTTTTTGAGCAGATTCCATATTTTCACCGAAATATGAGTCACCACATACTACAGTTCTAACTACTTCAAAATCTTCTCCCAATGCTTTAGCTAATTGAGCAGAGATAGGAGGTAATTGTTCTGCTATAAATGGTTTTATATCAGCTTTTTCTTCTCCACCAATACCAGCGAAGAATTGGTTTATATAATGAACAACTTTAATTTTATCCATTAAGCTTACTTCCTTTCTTTATAAAAATTTACAATAATCGCTTCTGATATCGTTCATTTCTTCAGCGATTTCATCAACGTCAAGAACCATTTCCATCATACCAACTTGTTCATCATAAACGTCAGCATCGAATTGTTCTTTACATTCTTCTTCAACAACATGGTAAACTAACAATCCAAGTTCAACGCCTGCTAATGGGCCTGCGAATGTTGGGTCACCTGCTGTTACTGTTTCAGCTGCAAGACCTGCAGCTTCAGCTTCTGCGGCACCTAGAAGAACCACTACGTTTTCAGCTCCGTATTGTTCAGCGAAGTCTTTAACTCTCTTTTGGTTTTCTAAGTCCATAGCTCCTGCACTAGTTCAGACGAAACATTCTGTAGATGAGAAAATTACTTCTGTGTTAGGAACTGTGTTTACACATGTTTCAATTGCAAGACCTGGAATTCCATCACGGTCTCCAATTATGATAACTTTTTTATTTTCTAAAAATCCCATAATTATCCTTTCTTAAGTTTATATTTTATTTAGTTTTGAATAAATCTTTTTTATATTAATTAATAAGTTTTTGCTGTTAATCTGTTGAATCCAGTTTCGTTAGTAGCACCAGTAATTGCTTGGATTTCTACTTCGATAGTACCGTCATCTTTTAATGCTCCATCAGATCCACCTGCGATAGTGTCAACGAATTGGATATGACCAATTACTTTGTCCATCTTTGGTAAAGTGATGAATTGGTTAGCATTACCACCAGTTACTACTGCGTTTGCAGCTGGGTCAGCATCTGCTAATGATTGAGAAGCACCGTCACGTCCTGCATATTCATCAGTGATGATAACAGTTTGGATTCCTTTGCCTTCAATCTTCTTACAGTTCATGATTAAGTCAGTATCTGGGTTACCGAAACCTTCTTGTGATACGATAGCAGCGTCAGCTCCTAAGAATTCACAAAGTTTTGCAGTCATGTCAGAGTGTCTGATCTTATCCATCAAGTATACATTTTCGTTAGTAATTACAACTCCTAAGAAGTTGATTGATTTACCGTGTTCTTTGTATAATTCTCTGATTACACCATTGTTTAAGTGAACGTAAGTTGGGTTTTTGTCACAAGCACTTACACAGTTACCTGAACAAATTGCTCCGTCCATGATTTCAGTTGGGTATAAGAAAGTTGGAATAATTTTCTTAGCGTCAACTCCATAAACATAAGTGTCGTGTAATAAACCTTGAGTTTGTAACATGTAAACATATACAACTTTTGGTAATTCTGGATATTGTTTAACTTGTTCTAAGATTGGAAGAGTTTCGAATGTTTCCCATTCATCTGCTTCTAAATCTTTTGCTAATCTACCGATGAAATCAGTGATTCTTAAACCAGCCATTCTAACGCCAGCTTCGTGATTGTGTTGTTTAACACCTTCAACTGGTTCGATAGTTACTACTAAGTTAACTGTCTTAGAGAATGGAGTGTATTCAGCACCTAAACCTGACATATCGATGATACCTTCTTGGAATCCTACGATTTTACCTGTTGTAACAACAGCAATGTCTTTAAGAGCGATAGTTTTACCTGAACCAACAGGATCAACTTTGTTTAAAATTCCTGGGAATACTTCTCCACCTTCAACTTTAACTCTTGGTTCGTTAACATCCTTAACTGGTGTTATACGAGTGCTTTCGCCTGGATGAGCGATATCAAAATCAATTGATTCTAAGTGTTCATCATCAGCTACACCTGATACATCTGCTAATTCTTTCTTATTAAGATACAAAATGTGGTCTTCGATTCTTGACTCACCTTCATCAAAGATGATGTCTTTAATAAAAATCTTACCTAATTCAAGACGCATATCTTAACCTCCTATAATAATTTTTTATTTAAACTCAATAGGGGAGTGACCCCTAATGAGTTTTTAACTAATTTACTTCTACTTTAATCTAGTTTTAGATTAGTTGTAGTGTTTTTGGATCATTGCTTCTATGTTTTCCAAATTAGCGTCATCTTTATTGATTTCATCAATTTTTTGACCGTCTTTGTACATTAACATAGTTGGTAATCCTAATACTTGTTGTTTGATAGCAACTCTTCTAGCTGAAGTAATGTTTAGTGAACAGAATTTAATTTTGTCACCGTATTTTTCAGCTAATTCATGAACGCCTGGCATAAGTGCCTTACATGGTTCACATCCGTCACTCCAGAAGTCTACGAATACTAATCCTTCAGCTTCTAATACTTCTGGTTCAAAAGTTTTCTTGTCTAATTCTAACATTTCAAATGCCTCCTAAAATTTTTATATTAATATTCTATCCAAAGTCTGACTAATGATGTCGAAATCGACAACCCTGAAATCATCTAAGATTTCGGGCGGCCAACGCTTTGGTTTAGAAATATTCATAAACTTAGTTGCAGTGTTGATAGATTCTTCAATCATCATCAAAGAATCAGTATCAAATTTGTCACCCTTTTCCAAAATAACAGATCTAAAAACAGTTTCGTTTGGTTTTACTGATCCATAAAGTGGGTGAGTGACTAGGCGATAATTTTGATGAATTAAATCGCGAGCTTTTTTCAAAATTCCGATGTAGTCGATATCAATGTATTCAACTGTTACATCATTCCTTTTGATAGCATCTTTAAAAAATTCATTGTTTGTGATTAATAACATCTTTTACCCTACCTGTCTTTTGATTCGTTATAAGCTATTTTCTAGCTCAATATTATTATATAACAAAATCACTCAAATGTAATCATATATAGAAAATCATAATAACCGCTCATAAAAAATCACAAATTACTTTATCAAATGAAATTTAATTTGTTAAAACCAAAACATTAAAACGTAAATAAAAAATTCGAATTCTATTCTGATTTAAAAAGCGATTACGATCTTCCAATCGCTATATGATAGACAATTCTCTGCTCTTATATTATAATTTACTCATAAGTTAATGTCAAATACGTATATAATATATAGAAGAAAATGGAGGACAAAAAAATGGGAGCTAATTTACAAGAAATGTTCAAGAAACTTCCTCAAGTTTCAGAAATTTTAGAATCGGAAGAAATTTTAAAGGCTTATGAAGAATATCCTGAAAGTTTAATTAAAGATTCTGTGAGAGAATCCATAGAATTTTTTAGAAATAGAATATTAAATAAAGAAGAGTTTGATTTTTATAACAAAGATGTTATTGATAAGGCATTTGAACTGATGGACAAAAATTTTTCTCCATCATTGAAACCAGTAATAAATGCTACAGGAGTTATTTTACATACAAATCTTGGTAGATCATTATTAAATGAAAAAGTAGTTGATAATTTGTGTAAAATCGCAGGGAATTATTCTAACTTAGAGTACGACTTAGATGAAGGAAAAAGAGGCTCCAGATATGTTCATGCTGTAGAACTTTTAAAAAGAATCACAAAAGCAGAGGATGCTGTAGTTGTAAATAATAATGCGGCGGCTGTTTTTCTTGCCTTAAATACTTTAGCTCAAAATAAACAAGCTATTATAAGTAGAGGAGAACTAGTTGAAGTCGGAGGATCTTTTAGAATATCTTCAATTATGGAAAAATCTGGTGCAAAATTAGTAGAAGTTGGTTCAACTAACAAAACACATTTATATGATTATGAAGATAATATTAATGAAGAAACTGCTCTTATAATGAAAGTTCATACTTCCAATTATTCTGTAGTAGGATTTAGCGAAAGTGTAAGTGGAGATGAATTGAGAGATTTGTGTGATGAGAAAGGCATACATTTAATAGAAGATTTGGGTTCAGGTTCGTTGATAGATTTGTCAAAGTTTGGGCTTAGTTATGAAAGAACTGTGAAGGATTGTATTAATGAAGGAATTGATTTGGTATCATTCTCTGGCGACAAGATTTTAGGTGGACCTCAAGCAGGAATTATTGTTGGAAAGAAAGAATTGATATCTAAAATTAAGAAAAATCAATTATTAAGAGCGTTCAGAGTTGATAAGTTTACACTAGGTGCTTTGGAAGAAACTCTAAAATTCTACTTAGATGATGAAAAGGCAATTGCAAATATCCCGACATTGAAGATGATATCCATGCCAAAAGAAGAAATTCTCAAAAAAGCAGAAAAACTTAAATCTATGATAGAAAAAGAAGTAGATTTGAATATGGAAATTGTGGAATCTCAAAGCGAAGTTGGAGGTGGGGCATACCCATTAGACAAACTAAATTCGTATTCTATTGCCATTAGACCAAAAATGAAAGTATCAGAATTTGAACGTAGACTTAGACTATCTGATGAACATATTATTGGAACTGTTCATGATGATACATTCTTCATGGATTTAAGGTGTGTTTTTGAAAAAGATTTTGAAAGAATTGTAAATGTAATAAAATCTAATTTATCGTAGAGAACTCTGAGGAAAATCCCGGATTTTTAATTCGGGATTTTTGACTATTTGAACAAAAAATTTAGAAAAAATGTAGGAAAATATTTACAAAGTTAGAATTAATATGTTATAATGACTAAAAAGGATTTGATCCTTGTTTTTTTATTGTTTATTGTTTTAATGTAAAATTTTTAAGTTAATAATATTTAACTCTTTGCATTTTTTGGAAAACGATACACATTAAATAATGTCAATCAGAAGAAAAATCAATAGGAGGTAAATTATGAAAAAAAAGTATAACATAGGTCAGGTAATCACCTATGCTGGAGCGTTTATCGCATTACTTATAGGATCTGGATTTGCAACGGGCCAAGAAATTTTACAATTCTTTTCTTCATATAGACTATATGGACTTATAGGAATTATGATTTGTTTTGGTTTGTTTACGTTTGCAGGATTATCATTCTTAAACGACGGTTATTATTCAAAATTTGAAAAACCAAACCAAATTTACAAATTAATGTGTGGAAATAAGATAGGAACTATCGTAGATTACTACGCGGTATTTTTTATTTTTTTATCTTATACAGTAATGATTGCCGGTGCACAAGCGACAGCTGTTCAACACTTTAATGCACCGAAATATGTAGGTGGAGCTATTATGGCTGCGGTTGTTATTTTAGTCGTAATGCTTGGACTAGGTAAGATTGTAGATGTTATTGGTAAGATTGGACCAGTTATTGCGATAATGGCAATAGTAATAGGGTTAATTTCTATATTCATGAATATGGGTAATTTACAATCAAGTCTTGATCTTATAGAAAAATTAGTTAACAGTGGAGAAATTAAAGTAGCTAGTAAGAACTTCTTCCTAGCAGCTGGATCATATGTAGGGTTCAATATGATATGGCTAGTTGCGTTCTTGGCAGAAGTTGGAAACACTGCAAAAAGCTTAAAAGATGCTGAAGCTGGTGTTTTCATAGGTTCTACTGGATTTTCAGTTGCAATATTCATAATGAGTATAGCAATCATATTATCAATTCCTGATTTGTACGATTCACAAATTCCGGTATTGGTTTTAGCCGGTAAAATTCATCCAGTTCTTGCAACAATATTCTCTATATTTATAATGTTGGGTATATTTACAACATCTGTTCCTTTGTTATGGACTGTAACAGGAAGATTCTTTGATGAAGGAACTAAGAAATACAAATTATTTACTTTAATAGCTGGTATTGTTGGGGCAATCATTGGATTGACTTTGAAGTTTGACTCATTAGTAAACATCGTTTACGTTGTTAATGGATATATAGGAATGGTTCTATTAGCATGGATGATAATTAGAAGTGCAACTGGAAAAGCTAAAAAACAAAGAATGGAAGCAGCACAAAGAAATAATATTGAATTTGAAGATTAAATTAGTCGGCGATTTGTATCGCTGACTTTTTAATGAGTTTATTTATAAAAATTTACTATTAATCAGATAAATTAATAACAAAATAATTTATTGTAAAAATCGAATATCTAACAAAAAAACAGCCTAATTAAAGGCTGTTTTCTTTTTAAATAATAATAAGAAGAATATTCACTTTAAGTGAAATGTTAGATTTTATAAAAATTTACAATAATCGCTTCTGATATCGTTCATTTCTTCAGCGATTTCATCAACGTCAAGAACCATTTCCATCATACCAACTTGTTCATCATAAACGTCAGCATCGAATTGTTCTTTACATTCTTCTTCAACAACATGGTAAACTAACAATCCAAGTTCAACGCCTGCTAATGGGCCTGCGAATGTTGGGTCACCTGCTGTTACTGTTTCAGCTGCAAGACCTGCAGCTTCAGCTTCTGCGGCACCTAGAAGAACCACTACGTTTTCAGCTCCGTATTGTTCAGCGAAGTCTTTAACTCTCTTTTGGTTTTCTAAGTCCATAGCTCCTGCGCTAGTTCAGACAAAGCATTCAGTACTTGAGAAAATTACTTCTGTATTTTCTACTGTGTTTACACATGTTTCAATTGCAAGACCTGGAATTCCATCACGGTCTCCAATGATTATAACTTTTTTATTTTCTAAAAAACCCATAATACATCCTTTCTGTATTTTAAAATATATTTTTCATTCTAATAAGAATGAAATTACCACAATCGAACGCCTATCGTTCGTTGACATCATTATAATATCATAATAAAAAAAAATTGCAAATTTCACAGCGGAAATCTGCAATTCTTTTATAGAAAATCTCAATAAATGAAATTTAGAATTTATCTACGTATTTTTCAGCTTGAGTGGCAGCGATAGCGCCGTCTGCAGCAGCTGTAACTACTTGACGTAGAGTTTTTTGTCTAACATCACCAGCTACATAAACGCCTTCAACGTTAGTGTGCATTTCTTCGTCAGCTAAAACATATCCGTAATCATCTAATTCGATTTTACCTTTGAATACATCAGAGTAAGGGATTGTACCTACGAATACGAATACACCCATAGTTCCGTCATCTTCGTCACAGTGGTATTCTTCTTCGTTACCTGATTCTTTGTCAACCATAACGATTGATTCCAAGATTCCTTCACCTTTGATTTCTTTAATAGAAGTGTTGAATCTCATAGATAAGTTATCGCAAGCTTTTGCTTCGTCTTCAGCAGTCTTATCACATTTTAAGTGATCGCCTCTAACTAAAAGAGTAACTATTCTAGCAAATTTTGTTAAGTAAGTAGCTTCTTCAACTGCAGAGTTACCACTACCAACAACGAATACTTCTAGGTCGGTAAAGAAATCTGCATCACAAGTTGCACAGTAAGATACACCTTTACCAGTGAATTCTTTTTCACCAGGGCATCCTAATTTTCTTGGAGCAGCACCAGTAGCTATAATAACAGATTTTGCTTCTAATACATCTCCGTTTTTTAATGTAAGTTTTTTTACTTTGTCAGAAAAATCAACGTCAACAACATCTGCTCTTCTAATTTCAAGACCGAAGTTGTCGATTTGGTCAGCCATTTTTTTGATTAAGCTTGGGCCAGATTCTCCAACAATTCCACCTGGATAGTTTTCAATAGAATCAGTAGTAGTAATTTGACCACCAGTTTTTTCTTTTTCAACTATCAATGTGTTCATTTTAGCACGTGCAGCGTATAAACCAGCTGATAAACCAGCAGGGCCAGCACCAATAATAATTAAATCATACATGTAAATTCACTCCT
Organism: Finegoldia sp. P3-F-LR; assembly: GCF_052932165.1. NCBI lineage: Bacteria > Bacillati > Bacillota > Tissierellia > Tissierellales > Peptoniphilaceae > Finegoldia > Finegoldia sp. P3-F-LR. The sequence goes on from NZ_JBRFJE010000009.1 coordinate 16,143, forward strand.
TAAATTTCTTTTGAGTAAGAACTCTATAAATAATAATATCATAAAAGGTCAAAAAAATCACTATTAAGCGTTTAGTTAATGTTAAAAAATAATTATAACAAAAATGTAACAATTAAGCTATTAGCATAATATAGCAGTTAGTTTACAATAAAACAATAAATGTCTGTAAAATAATAAAAATTTTAGTAAAGTTATTGCATTTTACTAAAAACATAGTATAATAATAGTAAGAGATATGAAAAGATTTTCATAAGTGATTTGGTTAGATTTACTTAGTCAAGCATTAGCATTAATTTATTTAATAATCCAGGATATAAGATTTTAAATGCTTGACAGAGGCAAATTTGAGAGAAGATTTGTTGTATCATAGTATAATCACAATAAAGGTTTTCAAGTATCTCAAAAAATTTAAGGAGGAAATTTTATGGATCAAAAAGCATTAAACGATACCATAGTGGCCATCAACAGTTTTCTAAGTAACAACATTTTATTGATTGCACTTTTAGGTTGCGGTATATTCTATACAATCTATTCAAAAGGCGTTCAATTTAGAAAATTAGGCGCAGCATTTAAACAAACTTTTGGAGGAGTTTTCTCAAAAGAAAAGAAATCTGAAGATGAAGGAGTATCTTCTTTCCAAGCATTAGCGGTAGCTATAGCAGCTCAAGTAGGTACTGGAAACGTTGCAGGGGTTGCAACAGCAATCATGGCAGGTGGTCCAGGTGCAATATTCTGGATGTGGCTTGCAGCAATATTAGGTATGGCTACAATCTATGCCGAAGCAGTTTTAGCACAAAAATTTAGAGAAAAGGACGATGAAGGTAACTTTGTCGGAGGTCCTGCTTACTACATTAAAAATGGTATTGGACCAACTCATCCTGGATTAGCAAAAGTAATGTCAACAGCATTTGCAATTTTAATTGTAATAGCATTAGGATTCGTAGGAAATATAGTTCAATCAAACTCAATTGCAACAAGTGTTGTAGCCGCTACAGGTGGTAAACTTAATCCTATTATTGTAGGTATTGTAGTTGCAGTATTAGCTGGTGGAGTATTCATCGGTGGTATTAAGAGAATTGCAAACTTTGCTCAATTAGTAGTTCCAATTATGGCTTTGATTTATATAGTTGCAGCTATTATTATGATGGTAAAATTCCATGAACATATTATCCCAGCTTTCAAACTTATATTTGAAGCAGCTTTCAACCCACAAGCAGCTCTAGGTGGTGCTATGGGTATCACTATAAAAGCAGCAGCAGCAAAAGGTGTTGGTAGAGGATTGTTCTCTAACGAAGCTGGTATGGGTTCTACACCACACGCTCACGCTACAGCTCACGTAGCTCATCCTGTATTACAAGGTTACACAGCTATGGTAGGTGTATTCATCGATACAATTGTTATTTGTACAGTAACAGCATTAATGATTTTAGTTACAGAATCTTGGACAGATAAAAGTCTTAACGGTGCATTAGTTACTCAAGAAGCTTTCACTAGAGCTTTTGGACCAGCTGGTACAATTTTACTAGCAGTAGCACTAGGCTTCTTCGCATTCACTACAATAGTTGGATGGTATTACTTCGGTGAAACAAACATCAGATTCTTATTCGGTCAAAAAGGTTTGTGGCCATACAGAATTTTAGTATTGTTATGTATCATTGCAGGTTCTTTACAAGAAGTAGACTTAGTATGGAACACAGCAGACTTAACAAACTCATTAATGGTTATACCAAACATTATCGCTATCATTATGCTTCATAAACACGTAAAAAATATGAGCTTGCATTATGAAACAAATGGTAAAGAAGGTTCATTATAAAATAAGTCAAGATTTATTTATAAGAGATAAAAAACATCACGAAAGTGGTGTTTTTTATTTTCCTAAAATTCTATTGAAGAATAAATGTAGTTTGTTTTGTGTAAAATGATAAGAATTTGATCTGGAATATGAGAAAATAAATGGGAATTTAAAAGTAAGTATTCAAAATTTTAAAATTAAACAAGAAAATTAAAAAGTGAATTGTATTTAAAAGAATGCAAAAAAAATTACCAGATAAATCTGGTAAATATGTAAGCACACCCGAGTCTGTTAGAAAAAGCGGAGGCGATTCTTAATAGTTAGCTCAAAATAGGCACCCTCACATCACACAGAAATAACTGCTTATGGCTGCTACCTTCCGATCCTGACCAGGTTCACAGGTTCCTGTTGCGTGAGACCCACTTCTCAACACCACTTTTTAAGTTCATACCAACACTTTTAATCCCGCGCTCGGGAATTCGATCCTGCTGTAGCGATTGCAGGTTACAGGGCATCGCTAATTCCCCATCTAGTGCATGGCGGAGAGTAAGGGATTTGAACCCTTGAAACACGTTAATGTTTACATGATTTCCAATCATGCTCCTTCGGCCAACTCGGACAACTCTCCAGATATCGTATTGTTAAATTATAATATGATAATTAACATTTGTCAAATTTTTACATAGTTAACAATAATACAAGAATTTTAAAATATCAAGCAGATAATTATAATAATTACCGTATTAGAGGAAACAAAAAAGTAGTATGCCTTAGTTGACATACTACATAAAATTCAATTTATTTTCTCTTTTTAATAGCATTAATAATAGATAATAATATTACTGAACCTAAAATTGCAACTAGGATGCTGTAAATATTAAATCCATTTACTCCGCTTTTTCCGATAATACTCATTATCCAGCCACCGATTGTAGCTCCGACAATACCGCAAAGAATGTTAGCACCTGCTCCCATGCTTGCATCATTACCAGTTATTTTAGATCCTATCCATCCTGCTAATGCTCCTACTATAATCCATGATAAAATTCCCATATATAATACCTCCTTATTGGTCATAATCTCTTACAGTTTAATTTATACCCTCGGTTTTGCAATTCTAAACATAGATTGTAAAAATAATTGGGAAAATTGTAAAATTAACGTAAACAATTTGATAATTTATTGTAAAACACTTAGAAAAACAGATAATATATAGTAAAATTAAATAAAGAGGTGTTATTAATGATTTATGCAGTCATAGATATAGGTTCAAATACAATAAGATTATCAGTATATAAGGTGATTAAAGATTCTGTCAAAAATCTTTTTAATCAAAAGTCCACAGCATCTTTAGCATCGTTCATTGAAAAAGGAGTCATGAATGAGCACGGCATTCAAAAACTAATCAATACATTAAATGAATTCAAGAATTTAATATCAAATTTCGAAGATATTTCAAAAACCTTTGCAATTGCTACGGCGTCAATTAGAAATTCTTCTAACAGACGTGAAATAATTGAAAGGGTAAGGACAGAGGTTGGAATTGATATTGAGTTGATTAGCGGAGAAGAAGAAGCAAAGTTGTCTTTTTTAGGTGCGGGAATTGATTCAAAAAGTGGAATTCTTACTGATATAGGAGGAGGAAGTAGCGAAATAGTAGTTTTCGAACAAGGAAAAGTTGTTAGAACTTCAAGTTTAAATATCGGATCGCTTGTAGCTTTCGATAATTTTTCAAAAAATTTGTTCATGACAAATGATGAGAAGAAACTGTTAGAAGATGATATCAAATTAATGCTTGCTTCTAATAATCTCAACAGAGTACAACACGATATCTTGTGTGCGGTCGGAGGAACTGCTCGTGCTTGTCTCAAATTATACAATGAAATTTATGACAAAGAGTCTGGTAATGTGATTATTACTATGGATGGACTAAAAAAATTGATTAATACACTCATGAGTATGCCTGATAGAGAAAAAATGAAACTTATTTTAAAGGTAAAGGCGGATAGGGTTCACACATTAATTCCAGGAATGATTATTTTGTATAGAATTTCTAAATATTTTTATGCCGATATTATTAGAATTAGCATGACTGGAGTTAGGGAAGGTTTTGTTTATAATAAAATTTTAGGAAGGGGATAAAATGTACGATATTTCGTTTACGCAAAATAGGGAACTATCGTGGTTGAAATTTAACGAAAGAGTTCTTGAAGAAGCATCAGAAAAGAACGTGGAATTATTTGAAAGATTGAAGTTTTTCTCAATATTTGATACTAACTTTGAAGAGTTTTTCATGGTTAGAGTGGGTAGTCTTACTGATATCAATGATATGAAAAAGAAGGTTATAGACAATAAATCATTGATGAATGCACAAGAGCAATTAGATTGTATTATGGATGAATCTAAAAAGTTATATGAGAAAAAAGATTCTGTTTATGAAGATTTAAAACAAGATTTACAAAAAGAAAATGTAAATATTTGTAAAATAGATGAACTCAATGATAGAGAAAAAAGGATATTGTATTATTATTTCAATTCTACGATTGCCCCTATTCTTAGCTTTCAAATAGTAGACAGGGTTCATCCATTCCCTCAAATTCCTAATTTGGCAATTGTAGTATTGTTTCAATTGACTTCTCAGTCTAAGAGTAAGAAACAATTTATGGGATTGATTCAAGTTCCAGATAAAATTAAAAGATATGTAAAATTATCTGACACAAGAGTTGTACTTATTGAAGATGTTATCAGAGAGTTTGGTCAAGAAATATTTGATAATTACGAATGTGAGTCAAAATACATTTTGTCTGTAACTAGAAATGCAGACATCGAATACGATGACGAGGATTTGGAATTTGATGATGATTACAGATCATATATGAAAAAGATGATAAAACTCAGAAAAAGATTGAGACCTGTAAGACTTGAAATTAACGAATTTCCAAATGATGAAACTAAAGAATTTTTGTTGAAAAACTTAAATTTGACAGAACATCGTATGTTTGTGACAAAAAGTCCGATGAGATGTGGATTTTTGTTTGATTTGGTATACGATATGCCAAAGGATGTAATTCAAAAATATACGTATGAAGAATTTTCTCCACAAGATTCTTCGATGATATCAAAAGAAAAATCGGTTATCGAGCAAGTTTACGATAAAGATTTGTTCCTTTCGTTTCCTTATGAATCCATCGATCCATTTATAAGACTTTTGAATGAGGCTGCTGAAGATGAGTCAGTAGTTTCAATTAAGATAACAATTTACAGATTGGCAAAAAATTCTGAAATCACTAAAGCTCTTATAAAAGCTGCCGAAAATGGCAAGGAAGTTGTGGTTCTTATGGAATTGAGAGCGAGATTTGATGAAGAAAATAATATTTTGTGGTCATCTAGATTAGAAAATGCTGGTTGTAGAATTATTTACGGATTTGACCATTACAAGTGTCATTCTAAGGTTTGTTTGATTACTAAAATTAAAGATGACAAGATTTCGTATATCACACAAATTGGTACAGGAAATTATAACGAAAAAACAGCGAAACTATACACGGATTTTTCGTATATGACAACTAGACATGAAATTGGTGCAGATGCTAAGGCGCTTTTCGATAATTTTTTGTTAGGGAATTTGAATGGTGAGTACAAACATTTGATGGTTAGCCCTCATTCTATGCAGGTTGGACTTGATAAATTAATCGATGAACAAATTGAAAAGGCTAAGTTTTCAGATGATGGTTATATTAGAATCAAAATGAATTCAATTTCAGACAGAAAATTAATAGACAAACTTTCCAAGGCTTCTTGCAAAGGAGTAAAGATTGATTTGATGGTGAGAGGAATTTGTTGTTTGGTTCCAGGTATAAAAGATAAAACTGAGAACATCAATGTTTATCAAGTAGTAGGAAGATTTTTGGAACATCATAGAATTTATCAATTTGGTAAGGCTGAAAATTGCAAAGTATACATTTCATCAGCAGATTTTATGACTAGAAATATTAGAAAAAGAGTGGAAGTTGCAGTTCCAATTTACGATGATTTTATTAAGAGCAGAATATTGAATTTCATGGATATTATGTTTGCTGATGATACTAAAATCAGAAAATTAAATCCTGATAAATCATACTCAAAAGTTGAAAATACTGATAATAAAAATGCTCAAGAAGTATTGATAGAAATTGCAAAAGAGAATGCTGAAAAACAAAAATCAGAATTTAACAATGAGAGTAGAGTTATTAATTCAAAATCTAGTAATTCTATAACTCAAGATAATAATGATAATAAAAGAATGAATTTATTCGATAAAATTAAGAATTTCTTCAAAAACTTGACACATTAATAAATTATGTGAGAATATTTAGGTATAATTTTTAATGGGGTGAAATTATGACAGAAAGAAAAGTTCCTAATTTTTTGATCGAATCAAATACAGGAAGTAATATAAAAAACATCGTCGGAATAGTAAGTGGTAAAGGTGGAGTAGGAAAAAGCCTTGTTACTTGTCTATTGGCAAACGAAATGGCAAAAAAAGGATATAAAGTTGGTATCATGGATGGTGATATTACAGGGCCATCTATTCCGAAATATTTTGGATTAACTGAAAAGGCAACAGCTGACTCAGAAGGTCACATCAACCCAGTTACGACATCTAATGGAATCAAAGTTATCTCAATGAATTTGATGCTTCCAAAAGATGATGATGCAGTAATTTGGAGAGGACCTGTAATCGCAGGCGTTGTTAAACAATTTTATCAAGATGTAAATTGGGGAGATTTAGATTATTTATTTGTGGATATGCCACCAGGAACTGGTGATGTTCCATTGACAGTATTTCAATCAATTCCAATTAAAGGAATTGTTGTAGCGATGTCTCCATCAGGACTTGTTGAAATAATTGTAAAAAAAGCATTGCATATGGCAAAAATGATGGGCAAAAAAGTAATAGGTGTAGTTGAAAATATGAGCTACTTGGAATGCCCTGATTGTGGAAAACACATCGAAGTTTTCGGAACAAGCACTGTTGATAAAATTGCCGAAGAAGAAAATATCGATACAGTTTGCAAACTTCCAATTAATCCAGAGATTTCAAAATTAACTGAAAATGGAAAGATAAGTGAAGTCGAAACAAATTATTTGGAAAATATTACAGAAAAAATAGAAACTTTATAAAACTTATAAAACTAGCTCGTTTGGGGCTAGTTTTTTTCATAAATGAGGGAAATATCAAAATTGCAACCGGTGGTTGCGTAATTTCAAATCAAAGTTTGTAGCAATCAACTGCAAGATTTCATAAAATTAAATTAACAAAAATCCAAGGAGGTTTGAAATGATATTAAGTGACAAGATAGTTCTTCTTAGAAAAAAGAATAATCTAACTCAAGAAGAATTGGCAGAAAAGTTAGGCGTTAGCAGACAATCTGTATCGAAATGGGAAATGGGAAACTCAATTCCAGATATCAATAAGATTATTCAATTGAGTGATGTTTTTGGAGTAAAAACAGACTACTTATTAAAGGATGAAATTGATGATATTGAATATTCGGATGATACTGTCGAAGAGTTGGAGGCTAAGAAGATAATTAGCGCAGAAGATGCTAATGATTTTATGAGTGCATACGAAGAATATTCAAATAACGTTGCTGAGAGCATAAGCTTATTCATAATATCTCCTGTTGCAGTTTTGGTATCTCAAATCATAGCGTTAACAACAAATGTTAAGAGCGAAGATTTTTTCGCCATAGGAGGAATTGTTGTATTATTTCTTATAATTGCTTTTGGTGTATATAAATTGATAGTGAAGGCGAATTTAATTGAAAAATATGACTTTATTTCAAAAGAATCATTTAATTTATCATATGGCGTAAAAGGATTAGTTGAAAAGAAAAAGGAAGAAAGAGAACAAAAAGATAATAAAGCAATAGCCACTGCGATAATAATGTATATATTATGTGTGATTCCTGTCATACTTGTATCTATATCAGATAGCGAAGTATTGCAATTATCGTCTGTAATATTGTTGTTAATTATTGTATCAGTAGCTACTAATATTTTAATCAAAAAGCTTTCTGTGATATCAAGTTATAACATGCTACTTCAAGTAGAAGATTACACTATGAAAAATAAAAAATTGAGAGAAAAGATGAGCGGATATATTACAGCCTTCTGGCTAATAATCACAGCAGTATATCTTGCAGTTAGTTTGTATACGAGCAGATGGGAAATCACTTGGGTGATTTTTGCAGCAGGAGCGGTTTTATTTGCGGCATTTTATTTCATCTTAAAATCTCATTTCAACAATAAAATGAAATAATAAATCAAAAAAACATTCTCTAATGTTGAGTAAACTCAAAATAGAGAATGTTTTTGTTTTTATAAATCGCTAACTGTAGTATCATCGACTTCTTCTTTTTTCACTGTGTTTTCATCTATTTCAGGTTTCTTTTCATCTTCAAGATTAAGAATTTCCATGAATTCTTCGCCTGTGATAGTTTCTTTTTCTAGCAAGAATTTTGAAATTTCGTGAAGTTTATCGATGTTTTCAGTTAAAATATTTCTAGCTTTTTCGTGAGCAGCTTTTATTATAGATTCTACTTTATTATCTATTTGACCTGCTTTATGATCGCTTGCAGCTAAAGTATTGCCACCGCCAAGATATTTTGAGTTTGTAGTTTCCAAACTCATCATGTCGAATTCGTCAGTCATACCGTACTGAGTGACCATCGCACGAGCGATTTTTGTAGCTTTTTCTATATCATTTGAAGCTCCAGTAGTTCTTGTGTTAAACACAACTTCTTCTGCACTTCTTCCTCCTGTTAATGTAACTATCATGTTAAATAGTTCTTCTTTGTTCATGAGGAATTTTTCTTCTTGATCTACTTGCATTGTGTAGCCCAACGCACCGCTTGTTCTAGGAATAATTGTAATCTTAGTAACTGGGGCGGAATGTGATTGCATTGCAGCAACTAATGCGTGTCCAACTTCGTGATAAGCTATAAGTTCTTTTTCTTTTGGAGTTATAACTGTGCCTTTTCTTTGTTGACCAGCTATTACAACTTCAACAGATTCTATCAAATCTTCTTGTGTTACGATATTTCTTCCCATTCTAACAGCTCTTAGTGCAGCTTCATTTACGATATTTGCCAATTGAGCACCACTTGTACCTGCTGTCATCAAAGCAACAGCTTTGTAATCCAAATCTTTTTCGATTTTGATTTTACGTGCGTGAACTTTAAGAATATCGATACGTCCTTGTAAATCTGGAAGTTCAACAGGAATTTGTCTGTCAAATCTACCAGGTCTAGTAAGTGCTGGGTCTAAAATTTCAGGTCTATTAGTAGCAGCTAGTATAACAACTCCTGAATTCCCACTGAAACCGTCCATTTCATTTAATAATTGGTTAAGAGTTTGTTCTCTTTCGTCGTTACCAGAAATTCCAGCAGTATCACGTCTCTTACCGATAGCATCTATTTCGTCGATGAATACAATACAAGGAGCTTTTTCTGCTGCTTGTTTGAACAAATCACGAACTTTACTAGCTCCTAATCCGACAAACATTTCAACGAATTCTGAACCACTCATTGAAAAGAATGGAACTTTTGCCTCACCAGCAACAGCTTGTGCAAGCAAAGTCTTACCAGTTCCAGGAGGGCCCACTAATAAAACACCCTTTGGCAACACTGCACCAATTTCGTTGTATCTTTTTGGATCGTGCAAGAAGTCGACAACTTCCAACAAAGCATCCTTAGCTTCTTCTTGACCAGCAACATCTGTAAATTTCTTTCCAGTTTGACTTTCAACGTAAATTTTTGCATTGCTCTTACCAAATTGTAATGCATTGCCTCCCATTTTTTTAGTAGCTTGGCTCATTGCTAATTGCAAGAACCCAAATATTATTATAAATGGCAAGACAAATTGTAAGAAAATTGATAAAAGTGGTGCATATTTACTAGGAATGTCGCTTGAAAATTGGACTTTACTTTCCAATAGACGATCAACTAATTTTTCGTCTCTAATCAAACCTGCTTTATAAATGACGTTGTTTTTATCCTTTGCTTTGAAATTGATATGAGTGTCTAATATTTTTACCTCTTTAACTTCTCCTTTATCGAGCATTTCGATAAATTTATTGTAAGGTACTTCTTCTTCTTTTGTTTTTGAAAAAGTAGGGAAAAGCAAGCCGGCAACCACAGCATAAAGAACTATAGCTATAAGATAATAAATTATTATCTTCTTCTTATTTTGCTTGTTTTCTTTCATATTTTGCCACTACATTAATTCAATGTTTAATTTTTCGTTTAATAAATTCAAACTTTTGATAATACTATTGTATTCTTCGTTAGTTAATTTAATTTGTTTTTTGTATTTTTCAGAAATTTCTTCAACGATATTGTTGATGATTTTCTTACCTTTTTCTGTCAAACGAACAGTAACAATTCTTTCGTCTTTTTCAGATCTTTTTCTTGAAACATATCCTTCTTTTTCTAGTGCTTTACACAAGTTAGAGATGTTTCCACCAGCCATACCAACTAAAACTCCGATATCACCGATAGTCAAATCATCATTTTTGCCTAATTCAAATAAAGTTTTAACTTTCATAATAGTTAATCCGTATTTATCTGAAATTGGTGCCAATAAAGCGTCTGTTTTACGATAAGTTTCTCTCAACAATTGAGATAACTCTGTGTTAATTAAATTGTAATCCATATTTTCCTCCATTTAATTTTTAAAATATTATGTGTTTTGATATAATAAAATACACATAAGTGGTTATCCACTAATTACAGTATATATGTTAATTATATAGAAATTATGGAGATAAATGTAAAATATGGAAAATTTTAATAAAAAAGACTATAAAAAATTGTGGGTGAATTTTGAGTCTAGTACACAAGCTATGGATTTACTCGTAATTTTATATAATATAGAAATTTTTGAAATATCTTTAATTACAATAGAATCTGATGTAAATAATAACGTTCTAGATTTGATGGATAATTTGGATTGGGATGTAGAAGTTGTATTTTTGAAAGATTTTATGAGTGAAAATGATGTCGTATTATCAAGATTTTTAGGTGATTTTAAAAATATTGATTTGCTTAATTTCTCTAACATGAAATATTTGTCAGAATTTTTTACGGAAAACACTGAGACTCTTGAATCATTAGATGATATTTTCATGTACGATAAATACGTAAAATCAGACAACGGCGATTTGAATGTATTAAATGGTAAAAGTGTGTTTATGATTACAAATGACACATTTAACAAGAATGATTATACTGATATTTTGAATGAAATGTTTGATGAATCATCAGAAAAACTAATTGGAGATTTGTTCTTGTTGTACGCATACTCCAAAAAAGATCATTTTATTTATGCACAAACAAATTTAAAAATTGATGAAGAAAATAATTTGATTGAAGGAGAGGGAATTGAAACGTACATTTCAGTTACATATAATATCGATAGATTTAGAGAATTTTTAGAAAGCGTGATTATTTAATGAAAACAAAGTTTAAAATAGGCTCTTCTATGTCACTTTTCTTAGGAAGTTTATCCATCGGAGTATTTTCAGGTGGACTGGCTGTCTTTTACAGATATTTGTTAAGTAAATTAGAAGTGGTTAGAAATGCCGTTTATTCTAACAACAGTTTTTCAAGAGCTATTTTAATTATCGCAGTATCATTTGTCCTAGGAATTGTGGTTAGCAAATTACTTAAATGGGCTCCACTTTCTGGTGGCAGTGGTATTCCGCAAGTTCAAGGAGAACTTATCGGAGCTTTTAATCAAAATAGTTTTAGAGTTACTGTTTCCAAAATTGTAGGAGGAGCAATTGCCTCATTAGTGGGACTTTCTTTGGGAAGAGAAGGCCCTTCAATTCAATTGGGAGCTAGTAGTGCTAAGTGGCTATCAGAAAAATTTGGAAAAAGCAAAACGGATGAGAAATTGTATTTAACTGCAGGAGCTGCGGCAGGTCTTTCAGCTGCTTTTTCAGCACCAATTTCAGGTCTTGTTTTCATATTGGAAGAACTTCATAAATCTTTTTCAAAAAAAGTAGTTGCAATAAGTTTTGCAGCAGCGGTGGTTGCTGATGTCATAGCTGTTGGAATATTCAAAATCAAACCAGTGTTTTCTTTTGGAATGACTCATGTACTGCCAACAAAATACTATTTGTTGATTTTTCCGATGATTATACTTTGCTGTGCCGTTGGGAAATTATTTAATTATTCAATCACGTTTTTCCAAGATGTATTTGCGAAAATTAAGCTTGAACAAGATTTGAAAATAGCGATATTTTTTGCGTTTGTATCTGTAGTTGGATTATTCTACAAAGATATTTTAGGTGGCGGACATTCATTTATAGAAAACATGGCAGCACACAATTACAATTCATTTTTATTGCTGATAATACTTTTGTTATTTAAAATGTTTATGACATCAACATCTTATGCAACTGGAACTCAAGGTGGTATTTTCTTGCCGGTTTTGGTTCTAGGTGGAATTACAGGATTATTTTATTTTAATTTAATGAGTGCTTTCGGAGTTGTGCAAGATGTTTATTTGTCAAATTTTGTTGTGCTTTCTATGGTTTGCGTTCTAACAGCTGTTGTTAGAAGTCCTCTTTTGAGTGTTGTGTTGGTACTGGAATTAAATGGAAATATGACACATCTATTGGGGTTGGCATTTTGTTCAATCATGGCATATTTTATATGCATGGCTTTAAATTTCGAACCAATTTACGATATTTTATTAAAGAGAATGTTGAACAAAAGAGTTGTTGGAAAAGGTGTTAATGATAAATTCACAATGTTTGATATAAAACTTGGATATGAAAATTGTGTTTCCAATAAAAAAATCAAAGATATTGAATTTCCAAAAGATGCTTTAATTGCAGAAGTGGATTCAAATGGCGAAAAATACGTTCCAAATGGAGATAGTGTACTGAAAACAGGAGATATCGTCACTGTTTTAGTAAAAGATGAACAACTTTATGATACTAGAATGAAAGTTCTTGAAGTTTTTGGAGAAAATAATGGATAAAATAAAAGAAAACTTGAACTATATATTACTTGCAGTTGTCGCTATTCTTGTATGTGTCTTGGCAGTGATGATGTTTTCTAAAAAAAATGTATACAATATTAACACTGGAAATAGCACCGTATTGAAGAAAAATTACGTAGTAACTCACTACGATAACAAGATTTTGATGTACCAAAATGAAAACTTAATTCTAAAACAAGATTACGACGACAAAAAGCCTTATTATTTTGATGGCAAATTTCTTTATTTGATTGATAAAAAGGATTTGTTGCAATATAATACAAAAGGAAAGGTGAATTCGAAGCTATCTTTTAAGTCTGATATTTCTTATATTTTTGCAAACAAAGACCATATTATTGTCGATACACAAAATGAATTTTCAATTGTTAATAATATGAAAATTTTGGAAAGTTTTGAGATGAAAGACGAAGTATCTAGCTTGATAGTATCGGATAAATCAAATTATGCTTTTAGCACGATAGGAAAGCGTGATGGAAGAATTTTTTCTAAGATTTACATGTACGATGACAAGGGACTCGTTTACAAAAATATTTTCATCGATAAGCCGATTTTTAGAATGAAATATGTCGATGGCAAATTAATCGTAGTATTTGATGGGTACATCAAAGTTTTTGACAAAGCTAAAATTACAAAATCGAAATCATTCGACGGTACAAAAGATGTTGGGGTTTCAGATAAAAATGTATATGTAATTACAAAAAATGGGGAACTTTTAATTTACGATAAGGATTTGAAATTGGTGAGCCAATCTAAGATAGATGATTCACTTAAAATATATTCTAATGACAAAAACTGCATATTATATAACCAAAATGGGTATTTTATGTTTGAGGATTCCAAACTAGTGGAATATAAAGCATCGGATCTTAAATCAATTACAGGAGAAGATGATTTTTATTTAGTATTTAATAACAGAATAGAAAGGATTAGGTAATTATGGAAATTGTAGATGCAAGAGGACAAGTTTGTCCAAGACCAATTATTATGACAAAAAATGTATTTGATGAATTAGAAGAAGGTACTGTTAAGACACAAGTTGACGACATGTACTGTGTTGAAAATTTACAAAAATACGCAAATGGTCAAGGTTTCGAATTCAGTTATGTAGAAACAGATTATGGATTTGAAACTACTATCGTAAAAGAAAAGGGAGCACAAAAAAAGGTTGAAGAAACTAACGGTAATTTAGTTTTAGCATTCTCAAGCGATAGAATGGGTGATGGAGATGAAAAATTAGGGAAATCACTTATTAAATCATACATTTATTCTATAGCAGAAGCCGACGAAGTACCAAGTACATTATTATTCTTCAACTACGGAATACATTTGACAACTGAAGGCTCAGAAGTTATCGACGATTTAAAGAGAATCGAAGAAAAAGGCGCAAAGATTATGACTTGTGGCGCTTGTTTGGACTTCTACGACAGAAAAGAAAAACTTTTGATAGGCGAAGTTACTAACATGTATGTAATTTACGATACTTTATCAAAAGCTGACAGAAATGTAATTATAAGATAATGGAAAAAATATTACTAACTTTTACATCAGTTAATTTTACAATGATGACAGAAAGTAAACTTGTGAGTATGGGATACGATATTAAAACTATCCCTACTCCAAGGGAAATTTCTGAAAGTTGTGGATTAGCTATTATGTTGGATCCTGATAAAAAAGATGAGATGATTGCATTGAAAAAAGAACTTCCAATCGCTAAGATATGGTCGTATCTTAAAGTAGATGGAGTAATTTTTGTAAATGAGGTAAAAGAATAATTCATGTTATTTAATATTGAAAAGTTCAACCAAATATTTTATAATTCTGCTGGTCAACTAAATTTGTTGGCCAAGATTTTATTATCCCTGCTAATTATCGTGCTTACGCAAATCGTCGTAAGCATTTTAACTAAAAGCTTCGATAAATTATTAATGAAAAAGGGAAAATCTATTGAAGGCAGACAAATCACAGTTACCAAACTGTTGAACAATACCATCAAATATATAATTTATTTTTTCTGTGTAGTCCATGTACTAGATTTGTTTGGAGTAAAAACAGATAAGATATTGGCTACTGCTGGTATTGGTGGGGTTGCCATTGGTTTTGGTGCACAATTTATAATAAGAGATGTAATTAGTGGACTTGCATTGATTCTTGAAAATCAATTCAAAGTCACAGACCATGTGATTATAAATGGAATTGAAGGTAACGTTCAAGAATTGGGACTTAGAATTACAAAAATAAGAGGATTTGACGGAGCTATTCATATGATAAGTAATGGTCAAATCAACACTGTGACTAATTTATCCAAAGAAAACCAAAGAATTGAAGTTAAAATGGAAGTTCCAATTAAATACAGTTTGGATCAATACACTGAAATTGTGAATGAGATTTCTGATGAATTGGTCGATAAGTATTCAGATATTGTAAAAAAACCAGAATTAATTGGCGTTACAAAAATGGATAAAAACTCCATGACTATTACGATTTGGGGAAGTTGTAAACCAGAATCTCAATACTTGTATCAAAGAGAAATTATCAAAAAATTCATAGAAAAAGCCAAATCAAAATCAATGGATTTGAATTGTTATTTTGTAGCAGGTGATGAAGATGAAATATAAAGTAAATGATATTGTAACACTAAAAAAAGGTCACCCATGTGGTGAAAACAAATGGGAGATTTTAAGAACTGGAGCAGATATTAAATTGAAATGTTTGGGTTGCGATAAAATAGTGTGGCTTACTAGGTTAGAATTTAATAAAAGAATCAGGAAAATTCAAGATAAAAACGGCAAATTTGTATCCATAGTTCATTACGAACCAGAAGATGACGAATAAAAAACGATAGGAGAATTATGAATTACGTTGTAATACCAGCGTACAAACCAGATGAAAAACTCACAAAATTGGTGGAAAATTTAAACAACAACCACCTCAATATAATTGTGGTTAAAGACGGTCCGTGCGAATATGATTTTTCAAAACTTAATAATATAGTTCTTCTTGAGCATGAAACAAATATGGGAAAAGGGGCCGCATTAAAAACGGCATTCAAATATTTGAAATCACAACAAGCGTCAGGGACTGTGGTTACAAGTGATGCAGATGGACAGCATTTGGTCAAGGATATTTTGAAATTAATAGAATATTCTGAACAAAATCAGGATAAGTTGATACTGGGAGTGAGAGATTTGAAAAGAGGAATCCCTCTTAAATCTCTGCTTGGCAATACTATAACTAGAATGGTATTTTATTCTAGTTCATCAAAATACATCAAGGACACGCAAACGGGACTCAGAGCTTTTAATATGTCTAATCTTGATAAAATGATAAGAATCGAAGGCGAAAGATACGAATATGAAATGAATATGCTTTACGAATTCGATTCTGAAAGCATAATGCAAGTTCCTATCGAAACTATTTATATAGAAAATAATGAAACAAGTCATTTTAATGCACTAAAAGATTCAGTCAAAATCTACAAAAGCATACTGAAATTTTCTGCGTCAAGTTATTTGAGCTTTTTGGTGGATTATTTTACTTTTTTATTGTTAGTTTACAAATTAGACGTACAAAGTTTGGTGATGTCCAATATAATAGCGAGGGCAGTGTCAAGCACGTTTAACTTTTATGTGAATAACAAATACGTATTCAAAAACAAAGATAAAATCTTAAAAAAATACATCAAATACGTGACGTTAGTAGTGTTCATACTAGCTTTGAATACTATTGTGTTGAAAATTTTGTCAGGTTTAGGAATTAAAGTTTTTGTGGCAAAAATTATAACTGAAGCTTTGATGTTCATAGTAAGCTACAACATTCAAAAAAGAATAATATTCAAATAGCACTTTTAATAGAAAAAATTATAGAATTTTTAATAGAAGTGCTTTTTTAGTGCAAATCTTTAAAATTTTGTAGATTTTTGTGCATTAGGTTTGTTGTATAATAATTTTGAAAGGAGTTTATTATGAAAAAAATTGGATATTTGTTATTTGCGATTATCATTTCACTATTAATGGTAAGTTGTGCGCAAAGTGACAAATCAAGAGTCTCTGATGAACTTAACTTAAAATTAGTTAAAGCAAATCAAATCATGAAATACGATGATCATGGAGCAATGGGAGACGGAACAAGATTTATAACATTTGAATTTGATAGCAACGATACATTGAATCAGATAAAATCGGATAGTAACTGGAAGAAATTTCCATTGGATAAAACAACGAAAATTTTAATGTATGGAGATGAAAAAACATCATCTTATGTGAAGGATCATAATTCCAGGTCGCTTTTTCCAGAAATTTCGGAAGGTTATTATATGTTAATTGACAGACAAGAAGACAAGAGTCAAAATATTTTAAAACGTTCATCTTTAAATTTTACACTTGCGGTCTACGATACAAAAACTAATACTTTGTATTTTGCGGAAATTGATACTTAAAATTGTAAATTGAAAAAATAGCAAACCAACGTCGTACAATCCTCACGTAAATGGTTTGCTATTTTTTGTTTTATTTCAGTAGTTTTTCGAATGCTATTCTCTCGTCTGTTTTTCTTATATAAACTATCCCACATTTTTGAAATCCGTTTTTCTCAATAAATCTTAGCATGGATTTGTTGTCTTTGTGAGTGTCCACTCTAATTGAATCGTAGTTTAGTTCTTTTAATTTATCTTCAAAGAAATCCAACAGATTTTTGGCTACATTTTGCGATTTGTAGTCTGGATTTACTGCTATTCTATGAATTACTCCGTATTTTCCATCAGATAGCCATTTTCCATCAATGTTTTTGTAATCTGCATCTCCATCCAAGACCAACACAGCCATTCCTACAACTTTTCCTTTAATCTCTGCTACGTATAATCTATTTTCTTTCAAGTCAGCCAAGAACACATCTTCATTGGGATAATTTTCGCTCCATTGATTTATTTTGTTTTCTTTCATATATATTTTGGCATTTTCTATTATTACCATTATATCAATCAAATCAGTTTTATTTGCGTGTTTAATAATCATTTCTCACCTCATTTTATATAAAATTTTAACATATTTCAAAAAGTATTTTAATATTAAAAAAATTTCGATATTTTTGTGTTAATTTTTATTGTAAATGTGTTATAATTTTATGTGGAAATCAGTTAAGGAGGCAACATATTGAAACCAAATATTTACTCTGAGATTGATAAGTTAAAATCTGTAATAGTTCACAGACCGGGAGAAGAATTAAACAATTTGACGCCTGATTTTATGGAAGAGCTATTGTTCGATGAACTTCCTTACTTGGAAAATGCTATCAGAGAACATGATTTTTTCTGTGAAACTATGCGTAATGAAGGTATTGAAGTATTATACCTAGAAGATTTGGCTGCAGAATCTATTAAACAAGATGACGTTAGAAAACAATTTATCGAAGATTTTCTTGAAGAATCGGGAAATAAATCCGCAGATGAAATCAATTTACTAAGAGATTTACTTACAAATATTTCAGATGAGAAAGAATTGATACTTAAAACTATGGCAGGAGTTAGATTAGATGAAATCGGTATTAACGACGAAAGCGGAAGACTTTTGGCTGTTAATCCAATGCCTAACTTGTATTTCACAAGAGACCCATTTTCTTTTGTGGGAAATTGTGTAAGTATCAACAGAATGTGGTCAGAAACTAGAAATAGGGAAACGCTTTATGCAAAATACATTTTCACTTATAATTCTAGATTCAACGATATTGAAAAGATCTACGATAGAACAGAAGACACTTCTATCGAAGGTGGAGATATTTTAATTTTAAACAGCGAATGTGTAGCTGTTGGTATTTCTCAAAGAACACAAAAAGAAAGTGTGGACAAATTCGCTAAGAATTTATTAGAAAAATCAGATTTTAAATTTGTTTTGTCTTTCAAAATTCCTAATAAAAGAGAATTTATGCACTTGGACACTGTGTTTACAATGATTGATAAGGGAATTTTTACGGTTCACCCACTAATCGAAGGACCTTTGTATGTTGAAAAGTTGTATCTTGAAGATAATACTTTACAAAGAGAAGTTCAAAAAGGTTCATTAGAAGAAATTTTATCTACAAATTTACACGTTGATAATGTAAAAATTATAAGATGTGGTGGAACTAATCCAATAGATCAAATGCGTGAACAATGGAATGACGGTTCAAATACTTTGGCGATTGCACCAAATACTGTTATTGTTTACGACAGAAACAATGTTACAAACAGCTTGCTACAAGAAGCTGATGTAAATATAAGAACTATTAAATCAGGCGAATTATCTAGAGGACGTGGGGGTCCAAGATGTATGAGTATGCCATTTGAAAGGGAGATGTAATTATGTTAAAAGGAAGAGATTTTTTAACTTTAAAAGATTTCACTAAAGAAGAAATCGAACATTTACTAAATGTAAGTGCTGCATTAAAAGAAAAGAAAAGAATGGGTATTGTAGGAGAAACTTTAAAGGGCAAAAACATTGTTTTGTTATTTGAAAAAACTTCTACTAGAACAAGATGTTCATTTGAAACAGCTTGCCACGATGAAGGTGGTAATGTAACATTCTTAGGTATGAATGATAGCCAATTTGGTAAGAAAGAATCTGTAAGAGACTCTGCTTTAGTATTATCAAGATTCTACGATGGTATCGAATTTAGAGGATTTGACCATGCAACTGTAGAAGAATTAGCAAAATATTCTTCAGTTCCAGTTTGGAATGGTTTAACTGATATTTATCATCCAACACAAATCTTAGCAGACTTTTTAACTGTAAAAGAAAACATCCACAAAAACTTAGACCAAGTTAAATTCGTTTATGTTGGTGATGGTAGAAACAACATGGCAAACTCTTTAATGATTGGAGCTGCTAAATTAGGTATGGAATTTGTAAATCTTGCACCAAAAGAATTACATCCATCAAACGAAATGATGAACTCTATCCAAGAAATTGCCAAAGAATCTGGTGCTAAAATCACAGTTACAGATGATTTCAATAGCCTAAAAGGTGCAGATGTAATCTACACTGACGTTTGGGTATCAATGGGTGAAGAAGCTCAATTCGAAGAAAGAATCAACTTGCTTAAAGATTACCAAGTAGATATGAAGAAAATCGAAATGACTGAAAATCCTAACGTAATTTTCTTACACTGCTTACCATCTTTCCACAACTTAGAAACTAAAGTTGGTCGTGAAATCCACGAAAAATTTGGCTTGTCAGAAATGGAAGTAACTGATGAAGTATTCTACAGCAAATATTCAAAAGTATTTGATGAAGCTGAAAACAGAATGCACACTATCAAAGCAGTTATGGTAGAAACAATCGGCAATAAATAAATTTTAGATTTTTGAGAGATAGCTTTTGGGTTATCTCTCATTTTTTATTGCAAAATATTGCAAAATTCTAAAATCTTTGATAAAATATCTTGTCATCGTCAATAGTTACGATTTGTCAAAAAACGTATATTATAACGAATTTTTGATATTATATAAGTAATGATACGAATGAGAGGTGAAATATGAAAAGTTTTTACAATAGAATATTGGATTACACTACAGATCAAAAATTTATTCTGTTGACCGCTATTGCAATGTTTATGCCGTTTTATATCGGAATCGGCGTTTTGATAGTGGATATGTTTTATTTTGTGTATCAAAATAAATTCAAGGAAATTTTTGACAAGACTAATCTGTCTGTGTTTGGATTGATCTTCGCTGTTTATTCATTAGTAGTTAGCATTGTGTTCAACAATACTTATGGAATACTTGCGACAGTCGGAATGTTTGTGCTTTTCGTATTTGTGCTCTTTATCAGGAAAAATATGACAGAACAATTTATGGAAGACTGTATGATAATTATAATGTTGTTTGCATCGTTTTGTTTTTTGATAACATTGACTCAGTATTCGATAATTTTGAAGAACAATTCATTCAACTACGCTCAATTTATGAAATACATCAGTGAGAATAGAACTACTGTTGGAACATTCTTTTTCAATGCAAATTATTATGCTATGGTTTGTTCTTTGGTTGGGATAATCAGTGCGTACAAATATTTTTCGACAGAATCATTTGAAAGATTATTTTCTCTTGTGGTTGGGGTTTTAAGCGTTTTAACTTTATTAATCACAGATTCAAGAGGAGCGATGTTTGCTAGTTTCATATCGGTGTTTGCTCTTACGATTATGATGAAAAAAAGAAAGTATACTATTGCGATTATTTCTTTATTTGTACTTGCTTTTGTTGGAATTGTTGCAGCTGGAAGAATGGATTTGATTCCAAGAATAGACAAAATTGGTTTTGATATGGGACTTAGAAAATCTATTTGGATTAGTGCTATTGAAGCTTTCAAGAAGAATTTTGTAATAGGAGTTGGCCCACTAGGAATACACAATATTTACGCTACAATAAGAAATCGTGCAATTCTTCATTCGCACAATTTGTATTTGGATATTTTGGTTAATTTTGGATTGATAGGAGCAGGATTGTTGGTTCCAATTATCTGTCAATTGTTCAAAGAAATCAAAAGCTTGTATTCAAAAAAATACACTAAAATGATTGTTGCAATGATAATTATGGTTATGATTCACAGTATGGTGGATGTTACAATATTTTGGACACAAACTTCGTTCATATTTTTAACATTTGTGGTAGGAGTTGGTGAATTATCAACTGTTCCAGTTACAGAATTAAGTTTGTTTAAGAATAAGAAATCTTTTAATACAAAAAATATTTACGAAAAATAAAACAAAAACTTCAAGATAGTTGGTAAAATTTGCCGACTATCTTTTTTACTTTAAAAAAAACCCAATATCAATTATAATAGTAAATAAGGAGGATTTTGAATGAGTTTTAAATTCTGTTCGTTATCTAGCGGTTCAAGTGGAAATAGCGAATATATAGAGACAGAACACTCCAAAATTTTAATCGACGCAGGTTTTAGTGGTAAAACTATTGAAAACCTACTTAAATATATAAACGTAGACCCAAGTAAATTAGATGCAATCTTTGTGACTCATGAACACGCAGACCACATTAAAGGAATTGGCGTGTTGAGTAGAAGATACGATTTGCCAATTATCGCAAATACTGAAACTTGGTATGCAATGGATAACAAAATTGGAAAAATAAATGATAAGAATATTTACGTCTTCGAAAATAATAGACACATTAATTTCAAAGATTTGGATATTTTACCGATTAAAACTAGTCACGATAGCGCAAATAGTTGTGGTTATGTGATTAGCAAGGACGACAAGAAAATTTCTTTAGTTACTGATACTGGAATTATCGAAGATAGCGTGTATGAAGAAATTAAAGATTCGAATCTTTTTTTTATTGAAGCAAATCATGATGTCGATATGCTAAAGTACGGAAGCTATCCTCCAGCGTTAAAACAAAGAATATTGTCAGATCACGGACATTTGTCCAATGATTCCTGCGCGTATTTATTGGGAGATATTTTAAGAGGTAATCATGAAGTGGTTCAATTGGCACATTTGAGTAAGGAGAACAATACTCCAAGAAAAGCGCTAAGTACTGTTGAAGATTATTTGAGGAGTTTAGGACTTGATGTTGGAGAGGCTGCGACAGTAGAAGTAGCTGAAAGATATAGCCCTAGTAACATAGTAGATTTAGAAAAAATGGAGATATATGCAAAGAACTGTACAAGAAGTTGAAAGAGCAATTATAAAAAAATATAGAAAACACATTTGGTCGAAGTTTATAAAGGCCATAAAAGAATATGATTTAATTCAAGACGGAGACAAAATAGCTGTGTGTATGAGTGGTGGCAAGGATAGTTTACTTCTTGCGAAATTATTCCAAGAACTTCAAAAACACGGAATGAATAATTTTGATCTTGAATTTATAGCGATGAATCCAGGATATAGCGAAGAAAATACTAGACTTGAGAAGGAAAATTTTGAAAAACTTAACATTCCATATCACATGTATGATACCGATGTATTTAGTGTTAGCGAGAAAATTTCATCTAACAATCCGTGCTACATGTGTGCGAGAATGAGAAGAGGTGCGCTTTATTCCAAAGCAAAAGAACTTGGTTGCAATAAAATGGCATTGGGACATCATTTTGATGATGTAATTGAAACAATTTTATTGAATGTTTTGTGTTCTGGAAATTATAAAACTATGATGCCAAAGCTTCACTCTAATAACTTTGAAGGAATTGAACTTATCAGACCGATGTATTTGATTAGAGAAGAATCTGTAAAAAGTTGGTTGAATTACTCAGGATTAAAAGCATTAGATTGTGCTTGTTCTGTAACTAAGAAAACAGAAGGATCTATGAGAAAACAAATCAAACTATTGATTGCAGAATTGTCGGATAGAGGATTTACTAATGTAGAAAATTCTATATTTAAATCCAGTGAAAATGTTGATGTATCTAGAATTCTTGGGTATGAATATAATGGAGAAAAGTATAACTTTTTGGATACTTACGGTGAAAATGATTTATAATTGTTAATTTATAGGAGGAAATATGGGAACAGAACCAATTAAAATCCAAGAAAATTTATATTACTTGGGTGTAAATGACAGACAAACAGAATATTTTGAAAACATGTGGCCATTGCCTTATGGAGTAGCTTACAATTCTTACTTACTTACAGGAGAAAAAACTTGCTTGTTGGACACTGTAAAAGTTAGCAAAAGTGATGAATTTGTAGATAGCGTTAAAGCTATTTTAAAAGATAGAGAATTAGATTATTTGGTAATTCATCACATAGAACCAGATCATTCAGGTTCAATTCCACAAATTTTAGACCTTTATCCAGATTTAAAAATCGTAGGAAACAAGAAAACAAGATCTATGTTAAATGATTATTTTGAAATTGATTCTGACCATTTTATCGAAGTTGGAGAAGGTGACGAATTAGATTTAGGAGATAGAAAACTAACATTCTATTTAACAGCAATGGTTCACTGGCCAGAATCAATGGTTAGTTACGATTCTGAAAATAAAATTTTATTCTCACAAGATATTTTCGGTGGATTTGGAACTAATGACGGAGCAATATTTGATGACGAATTAGATTACGAAGTTAGAAGAACAGAATTCAGAAGATATTATACAAATATCGTTGGAAAATATTCTCAAATGGCTGTACGTGCTATTAATAAATTATCTTCACTTGAAATCAAAACAATTTGTCCTGTTCATGGTTGTATTTGGAGAAAACAACCTTCAAAAATCGTTGAAGATTATACAAAATGGGCAACTTATGAAGTAAATGAAGGAGTTGTAATAGCTTATGCATCAATGTATGGAAATACAGAATTGATGGCAGATCAATTAGCTAGATACTTAGCTGCTGAAGGTGTTAGAAACATCGAAGTATTTGATGTAAGTAAAACTCACGAATCATATATACTTTCTAATTGCTGGGAAAAGAAATCATTAGTATTAGGTTCTTGCACATATAACAACACTGTATATCCAGTGATGAGCAATTTATTGAACGTATTGAAAATGCAAAAATTAAAAAATCATGTAGTTTCTGTATTTGGATCTTATGGATGGAGCGGTGGCGCTGTCAAAAATCTAAAACAATTTGTTGAAGAAGGAAAATTCGAAACAACAGAAACTGTTGTAGAAGCTAAAGGTCGTATGAAAGATGAAGACGATCAAGGTCTAAGACAAATGGCAAAAGAAATTGCAGCGAAAATTAAATAATAAACTTCAGAGCCAATCATTAATTTGATTGGTTCTATTTTTTTATTTGAAAAATGTGTTAAATTAATAATAATTATCAAAAAAATAAAAAAAAGAGTTTTTTAGTGTTATTATTGAATAAAGTTGGGTATAAATAGCTTAGTGGTTATTAGGATAATAGCTAATAAATAAATTTGGAGGTAATGATTATGGCTACAGATGTAGAAATTGCTCAAAAAGCGAAATTAGAAAAAATCAGTGTTATCGCTGAAAAAATGGGATTAACAGAAGAAGATTACGAACAATATGGTAGATATAAGGCAAAATTAGATTTAAATCTTTTTGAAAAAAACAAAGACAAAAAAGATGGTAAATTAATTTTGATGACAAGTATTAACCCAACTCCAACAGGAGAAGGTAAAACAACTATGAATGTTGGTTTGGCAATGGGACTTAATAAAATAGGCAAAAATGCTATCTCAGTTTTAAGAGAACCATCATTAGGACCAAACTTTGGTATGAAAGGTGGAGCAGCTGGTGGTGGATATGCACAAGTAGTTCCAATGGATGAAATCAACATGCACTTCACAGGTGACTTCCACGCAATCACTACTGCAAACAACTTAATTTGCGCAATGATGGATAACCACATTCACCAAGGTAATGCGTTAAACATCGATCCAAAACAAATCTTAATTAAAAGATGTATGGACATGAATGAACGTGAATTAAGAGATATAATCATTGGCGTTGGCTCAAAAGGTAACGGAGTTATGCGTCAAGATGGTTTCGAAATAACTGTTGCAAGTGAAATCATGGCTATTTTATGTCTTGCAAAAGATTTGAAAGACTTAAAAGAAAGAGTTGGAAACATTCTTATAGCTTTTGACAAAGAAGGTAAACCAGTTTACGCAAAAGACGTTAAAGCTGATGGTGCTGTAGCATTAATCATGAAAGAAGCTATCAAGCCAAACTTAGTTCAAACATTAGAACATACTCCAGCAATTATTCATGGTGGACCATTTGCCAACATTGCACACGGATGTAACTCTGTAATAGCTACAAAATTAGGATTAAAGCTTGGAGATTATGTTGTTACAGAAGCAGGTTTCGGTGCTGACTTAGGAGCAGAAAAATTCTTCGATATCAAATGTAGAAACGACTTACATCCAAATATGGTATGTATCGTAGCTACAATCAAAGCATTAAAACATCACGGGGAAGCAGAAGATTACAAAGTTGAAAATGTAGAAGCTTTAGAAAAAGGATATGCTAACCTTAAACGTCATATCGAAAACATGAAGAAATACAAAGTTCCAGTAGTAGTAGCAATCAATAGATTCGCAAATGATACTGATGCTGAAATTAAGAAATTAACTGAATTGGTTGAAGCAGACGGAACAAGAGCTATTTTCTGTGATGTATGGGCTAAAGGTGGCGAAGGTGCAAAAGAATTAGCAGAATACGTTGTTGAAAATACAAAAGAAGAAAACGAATTTGAATTCTTATATGACCTTGAATTACCAATCAAAGAAAAAATCGAAAAGATTGCAAAAGAAATCTACAGAGCTGACGGCGTAGAATTTAGTGCAAAAGCTAAGAAGAAATTAAAACAAATCAAAGAATTAGGATTAGACAATTATCCAGTATGTATGGCTAAGACTCAATACTCATTCTCTGATAATAAAAAATTAATCGGAGCTCCAACTGGATTTACAATCACAGTAAGTGATTTCAAAATCTCAAGAGGCGCTGGATTTGTTGTTGCACTATTAGGTTCTGTAATGACAATGCCAGGTTTACCAAAAGTACCTTCAGCAGAAAACTGCGATGTTTTAGATGATGGTACAGTTGTAGGATTATTCTAGAAAAAAATTAAAGCCTGAATTTGTGTAAATTTATTATGATTTATAAAAATTTTCTATAAATTCAGGCTTATTTATTATCAGAATTAATAAATTTTGTTACAAATACTAATAACTTTTATGGTACAATAGTTATGAAAAGGATTATAAGTAAAAGGAGATGCTTATGAGTACAAAAAAAACTCCTCTATATGAGGAACACAAAAAATTAGGTGGAAAAGTTGTTGACTTCGCTGGTTTTTACTTACCAGTTGATTATGAAGGATTGCAACAAGAACACGAAGCAGTAAGAAACAACGTTGGTTTATTTGATGTAAGCCACATGGGTGAATTTACTGTTAAAGGCAAAGACGCTTTAAAATTCATCAACTATGTTTGCACTAATGATTACACTAAATGTGCAGATGGTCAAATCCAATATTCTTTATTATTACATGAAGATGGTGGAATGGTTGATGACTTATTAGTTTACAAAAACAACGATGAAGACTTTTTAATGGTTCCTAACGCAGCCAACACTGAAAAAGACTTTAAACATATCTCTAAATATGTAGATAAGTTCGACGTTGAACTTAAAAACATAAGCGACTCTGTTGCAGAAATCGCTATTCAAGGTCCTAAGGCTGAAGAATTATTACAAAGATTAGTTGAATTTGATCTTTCAAAAATTGAATACTATCATTTTGTAAAAGACATTAAATACAAAGAATATGATGTATTAATTTCTAGAACTGGTTATACTGGTGAAGATGGATTCGAAGTTTATGCAACTGCAGAAGCAATTGTAGACTTATGGAATGAATTATTAGAAAAAGGAAAAGACTTAGGTGTTAAGCCTTGTGGTCTTGGATGTAGAGATACATTGAGATTTGAAGCAGCAATGCCTTTATATGGAAATGAACTTGCAGATGAAGTATCTCCATTAGAAGTTGGCTTGAAATTTGCAGTTAAAATGGACAAAGACGACTTCGTTGGTAAAGCTAAAACTCAAGAAAAAGTTGATGCTGGAATCGACAAGAAACTTATTGGTATCGAAATGCAAAGCAAACGTATTGCAAGACAAGGTGCTGAAGTTCAAAAAGATGGTAAAACTATCGGTAAAGTAACTACAGGATACCTTTCACCAACATTGGGCGTATGTTTAGCAAATGCATTTGTAGATAAATCAGCTGTAGCATTAGGTGATGAAGTTGATGTTGTTATCAGAAATAAACCAGCTAAAGCAACAGTTGTTAAAAGAAAATTTTTGGATAGAAAATAGGGGGAAAAGAAAATGGCAGAAGTAGCAAAAGATTTATTTTACACAAAAGATCATGAATGGATTAAAGTAGACGGAGACGTTTATGAAATTGGTCTTGCAGATTATGCACAAGACAGTTTAGGAGACATCGTATACGTTGAATTACCAGATGTTGATGATGAAATTGATGCAGAAGAATCTGTAGCAAGTGTTGAATCTGTAAAAGCAGCATCAGAAGTTTACACTCCATTTGCTTGTACAATTGTAGAAGCTAATGAAGAATTAGATGATGAACCAGGTAACATCAATAAAGCTCCATACGAAAGCTGGATTGCTAAGGTTAAATTCGAAGACTTCGATGAATCTAAATTAATGACTGCTGATGAATACGAAAAATTCTTAGGAGAATTATAATGTATCCATACATCTCAATTACTGATCAAGAAATTGAGGAAATGCTAAAAACAATTGGCATTTCCTCTACTGATGAACTATATTCAGATATTCCTGAAAATGTTCAATTCAAAGGAGAACTTAACATACCAAAAGCAAAAAGTGAAGTTGAAGTTAGAAGATATTTCGACGAAATTTTTGCTAAGAACACATCTACTGAC
This sequence comes from Finegoldia sp. P3-F-LR, assembly GCF_052932165.1. Classification (NCBI taxonomy): domain Bacteria; kingdom Bacillati; phylum Bacillota; class Tissierellia; order Tissierellales; family Peptoniphilaceae; genus Finegoldia; species Finegoldia sp. P3-F-LR. The sequence goes on from NZ_JBRFJE010000009.1 coordinate 44,372, forward strand.
GATAAGGTTTGTTTCTTAGGTGGTGGAGCTTATGATAGATACGTTCCTTCTGTTATTCCAGCAATGGCAAGCAGAAGTGAATTCTACACTTCATATACACCATACCAACCAGAAATAAGCCAAGGTACTCTTTCCTATATTTTTGAATATCAAACAATGATGGCTAACCTTACTGGTATGCCAATATCAAACGCTTCTTTATACGATGGTGGAACAGCTATCACAGAAGCAGCTTTGATGACTATCCAAAAGTCCAAAAAATCAAAAATTCTATGCGCTAATACAGTTAGTCCTTCAGCAAAAGAAATATTGTTGACTTATTGTCACGATAGAAAAGTTGAAGTAGAATTTATCCCAATGAAAGATTTACTAACAGATATGGACGAATTGGAAAAAATGATGACTGACGAAGTAGGTACAGTTATCGTTCAATCTCCAAACTATTACGGATATATCGAAGATGTTAAAAAATATGAAGAGTTAACTCACTCTATCAAGAAAAACTACTTGATAATGTCAGCAGATCCTATGAGTTTAGGTTTGTTGAAGAAACCATCTGAATATAATGTTGACGTTGTTGTAGGTGAAGCTCAACAATTCGGAGTTAACTTACAATATGGTGGACCTTATTTAGGATATATGTGCTTTACTGATGAATTTGTTAGAAAATTCCCTGGCCGTGTAGTAGGACAAACTACTGACGAAGACGGTAAGAGATCATTTGTTTTAACACTTTCAGCAAGAGAACAACACATTAAACGTGATAGAGCAACTTCAAATATCTGTTCAAACCAAGGTGTTAACTTACTTGCAGCAAGTATTTATTTATCACTTTTAGGTAAAACTGGTATTAAAGAAGTAGCAACTCAATCATTACAAAAAGCTCACTATCTATTTGAAGAATTGAAGAAAATAGACAAAGTTAAAGTTCTTAGTGAAAAACCATTCTTTGATGAATTCACTATCGGTTTTGACAAAGACACTGAAGAAGTTAAGAAAGCATTATTTGATAAAGGATTCTTAGCTGGAATTAGCATTAAAGAAGCTACAGATGGATGTGGCAATGGTTTAATTATTGCTGTAACAGAAAAGAGAACAAAAGAAGAAATAGACAATTTTGTAGCAGCAGTTAAGGAGGTATTATAATATGGCTTATAACAAGTTAATATTTGAATTATCACAACCAGGTAGAACTGGATATAAACTTCCTGAATTAGACGTAGAAGAAAAAGATAACTTAATTCCTGAAGAATTTTTATCAAATGAAGAATTAGATTTACCAGAAGTTAGTGAAGTTGACGTAGTTCGTCACTATACTAATCTTTCAACTCTAAACTTCGGCGTAGATACAGGTATGTATCCATTAGGATCTTGTACAATGAAGTACAACCCTAAAATAAATGAAGAAATCATAGCAAACCCAAAACTTGCTCGTCTTCACCCAAAACAAGATGACTATCAAGTTCAAGGTGCATTGGAAGCAATGTATACTTTACAAAAATCACTATGCGAAATCTCTGCAATGGATTATATGACATTACAACCAGCAGCAGGTGCTCATGGTGAAATCACTGCTATTACAATCTTCAAAAAATACCACGAAGTTAATGGTAATTCTGAAAAGAATGAAATCATAGTTCCAGACTCAGCTCACGGTACTAACCCTGCAACAGCTGCAATGGCAGGATACAAAGTAGTAGAAGTTAAATCAAACGCAAATGGTGTAGTAGACGTTGAAGATTTAAGAAAAGTTGTAAACGAAAAAACAGCTGGTTTGATGTTAACTAACCCTAATACTTTAGGTTTATTTGAAACTAAAATCAAAGAAATAGCTGAAATAGTTCATGAAGCTGGCGGATTACTATACTATGATGGAGCAAATGCTAACGCTATTTTAGGACATGCTAGACCAGGGGACATGGGATTCGATGCAATCCACTTCAATGTTCACAAAACATTCTCTACACCACACGGTGGTGGAGGTCCAGGTGCAGGTCCTGTAGGTGTTAAGAAATTCTTAAGAGATTATTTACCAAAACCAATCGTTGAAAAAGACGGAGATAGATATTTCTTAGATTATAGCATGGAACATTCTATTGGTAGAATGAAAGACTTCCAAGGTCACTTCGGAATTTTAATGAGAGCATTGACTTATATCCTAACTATGGGTAGTGACGGATTGAAATGTGCATCTACTACAGCAGTATTAAATGCAAACTATCTACAAGCTCAATTAAAAGACGATTACAACTTACCACATGACTTCATCTGTAAACACGAATTCGTATTAGGCGGATTAAAGGATGATTGCGATGGTCAAGTTAAGACATTGGATGTAGCTAAGAGACTGTTAGACATGGGATTCCATCCACCAACAGTATACTTCCCATTAATCGTTCATGAAGCATTAATGGTAGAACCTACTGAAACTGAACCAAAACAAACTCTTGACGAATTCGTAGCTGCAATGAAACAAATTGCACAAGAAGCAAGAGAAAACAAAGATATATTATTAGAAGCTCCTATTACAACTGTTGTTAGAAGACCTGATGAAACAGAAGCTGCTAAGAAGTTAATATTGACTTACAAAAAAGGAGAATAATGACTAAAGATATCATTATTATCGGCGCTGGACCTGGTGGCTATGAAACAGCCATCAGGGCATGCCAGCTCGGTTTAAATGTAACTTTAATCGAAAAAGCTGAAGTAGGTGGTACATGCTTGAACAGAGGATGTATACCTACTAAAACTTTATGGAAAATTGCTGATTTGTACAAAGAAATTAAAGAATCAGAAACTTTTGGAATTGAAGTTAATGACCATAAATTATTAGCCGATAAAATTAAACAAAGGAAAACGGAAATTATCGAAAGACTTAGAAGTGGTGTTGAATACCTTTTCAAAACTTACGATAATTTAACTTTTATTAGAGGAGAAGCTAGCTTTAAAGATAATAAAACAGTTGTTGTGAAGACTTTAGAAGGAGAAACTAAAGAACTTACAGCTGATAAAATTATCATAGCTACTGGATCCAAAGACTATAAGCCAACAAATATTGAAGGCATTGACCACCCTAAAGTTTTGACATCAACTGGACTTTTGGAATTAGAAGAAATTCCAAAATCAATGGTTGTTATCGGAACTGGCGTAATAGGAATGGAATTTGCATCAATCTATTCACAATTTGGAACAGAAGTTACTGTAGTTGGTAACAAACTGTTGAAAACTGAAGATGGCGAAATCCAAAAACGTCTAAAATCAATCTTGAAAAGCGATACTTTGAAGTTTGTAACAGGAGTATATGCTAAAAAAATTGTTGAAGAAGACGGTAGGCTTAAAATCATTAGTCAAAAAGTTGGCAAAGATAAATTCGAAGAAACTTATGCAGATTACGTTCTTGTAGCAAGTGGAAGAAGCAGCAATATAGATAATCTTGGACTTGAAAACACAGATATTAAAACTGAAAAGAACGCTATTGTTGTGGATGAAAATCTTCAAACAAATGTCGAAGGAATTTACTCCATCGGAGATTGCGTTTACAAGAATACGCAACTAGCACACGTTGCAAGTAATCAAGGTAAAAATCTTGTAAGAGTATTTTCTGGAAAAGAAAAAAATATCAACATGGATATAGTTCCGGCAGTTGTGTTTACTGTTCCTGAAATTGCATCTGTAGGATTAACTGAAGAAAAAGCAAAAGAACAAAACATCGATTATGTAACAAGCAAATTTATGTATCAAGCTAACGGTAAGGCATTGAGTTTGAATGCTACTGAAGGTTTTGTAAAAATAGTTGCTACAAAAGATTTATCTAAGATTTTAGGTTGCCACATAATTGGTCACGATGCATCCACGTTAATTCACTTCGCAGCAATTGCTATGAACAATAATGTTGGAGTTGAAGGTTTATCAGCAATGATTTACGCTCACCCAACTATTAGTGAAGTGTTCATGGATTCTGTTGAACAATTAGAAGGTTTATCTATCAATACGCCAAACCCTAACAAATAAATCAAATCCTCGTATTTAATTTCCAAGAGAAATTAATACGGGGATTTTTTAATGTTTACAAAAAGTCAAATATAAAGTTTGATTTTTCGTAAACTTTAGCGACGTTTTACTCACAGTTCAAACACATTTGCTTGATAAAGTATAAGTATAAAATATGGAGGTGTAGATATGGACAGAGACCCATACTCTGATTACAACGATTATATAAGAAAAAGAAGAGACGGCTTGAGCGAAAGAAAAGTCGAAAATATGATAAAAGAAGAAATAGCAAAGAATAAACCCAAAATTGGTTGGTTAAAAGCACTCACAATATTTTTATTAATTTATTCTTTGGTTATGAGCTATTTCGTAGCAAAAAATATGACTGGTATTACTGAGACTATTAACAAAAATGGTCAAGTCGAAAGTAGTACTATTTCTATAAAAAACAATAGTGTGTCCACAGAAAATGCCGTAGCCAAGAAATCTTTGGACTCTGTAGTTGGTATAACAACTGTAGGTGTTCAAGAAAATATGTTTTTCCAAGGCAGAGTTGTAGAAGGTGTTGGAAGTGGTGTTGTTGTTAGTCAAGATGGATATATCCTTACTAACGCACACGTTGTACAAGATGGTAAGGCAGAAAAAATCGAAGTGCTACTTACAAATGGCAAGAAATCATCTGCAAAATTATTGTGGTATGACACAACGCTGGATCTTGCAGTAATTAAAACTGATATGACTGGATTAAAACCAGTTGAAATGGGAGATAGCGACAAAGTTCAAATAGGAGACAAGGCGATTGCTATTGGTAATCCATTGGGATTGGATTTGCAATCAACATTGACTAGTGGTTATATTTCAGGAAAAGATAGAACAATCACTTTACAAAATGGTCTACAAATGGATGGTTTGATGCAAACAGATGCTGCTATAAACTCAGGAAATAGTGGTGGTGGACTTTTCGACCAAGAAGGAAAACTAATTGGTATAAACACTGCAAAAGCTTCAGCAGAAGGAATCGGATTTACTATTCCTATTAACGTAGCCAAAACTATAGTAGACAATATAGTTTCTGGGGGCTCTTTTGAAGGAGTTAAGTTGGGAATTAGTGGAGTTGATGTAAAAACATTTCAACAAGCTACTGGTCAAAAATTATCTATAGACAAGGGAATTTATGTAGTGGAAGTTGTCAGAGAATCTTCTGCACAAAAAGCTGGAGTAACTAGAGGAGATATAATTACAAAAGTTAACGGTAAAGAAATCAATACGATGAGTTCTTTGAAGAAGGCATTGCTTGAAGTTAGACCACAACAAAAAGGCAAGATAACTGTCTATAGAGATGGCAATACGAAAGATTTGGATATTGAGTTTAGTACTTTACAACAAAAATAAGGTATCACGTTTTTTCCTTCCTTAATTTGCGTGAGATTTGAAATATATAAATTTGAAAGCGATAGTGAGAACTATCGCTTTTAAATTAGCAAAAACAAATAAATTCTTAAAAAACGCCTAAAAAATCTAAATTTTTCGCTGTAGCTATTTACACAATGAATTAATTAGTATAAAATATGGGAGTGTTGAGGAGGAGAAAGATTTGAAGCAAATTTATTCTGTAAAAATGATTTTGAAATACAAGACAGATGTGTCTATATATGAAGAAGATATTGTTCTTATAGAAATGGAAAGCATTGATGAATTAAAAGACAAATGTTTGGAATATGTAGATTTAATTCAAGAGGATTTGAACGATCATGAATTCGTAGAATTACATGAGATTGTGAATTGGAATTTAGCAAGCGAAAAGTTCGATAGTTCTATGAATTTCAAGGAAGTTTATTCGGAATTTATAGACGAAGACGAAATTGCGTAGTAAAATAGTAGGTTTTTGTTTGAAGGCTTAACTATTTTGCTTTTTTCGTGTATAATATAGTAGGACATAAGGATCTCTTATATATATATTTATTACATAACTGTAAGGAGGTTATTATGTCAAAAAATTTATTAACTATTAAAGACTTATCCGCAAGGGTAGGAGATAAAGAAATATTAAAAAACATAAATTTAAATATAAACTATGGTGAAGTTCACGTTATTATGGGACCAAATGGTTCTGGTAAATCAACTTTAGCCAATGTTATTTTGAACAATCCACAATATGAAACTACTTCAGGTGATATTTTACTTGATGGTGAAAGTATTATGGATTTATCAACAGATAAAAGAGCCAAAAAAGGTATTTTTATGTCTTTCCAAAATCCAATGGAAGTTTCAGGCATTAGTGTAGAAAACTTCATCAGATCTGCCAAAATAGCAAAAACTGATGAAAATATAGGATTCTTAGAATTCAGAGAAGAACTGGAAGATAATATGGATATACTTGAGTTTGATCATGGATATTCTTCCAGATATTTGAATGTCGGTTTTTCCGGTGGTGAAAAAAAGAAGAACGAAATTCTACAAATGTTAATGCTACAACCAAAACTAGCAATCCTTGATGAAACAGATTCTGGTCTTGATGTTGATGCTGTTAGAACTGTATCAAAAGGTGTAAAGGAATTCTTACATGACAATAATTCAGTTATTGTAATCACACATCACAAGGAAATCTTAAAAGAAATTAAGCCAGATTTCGTTCATGTAATCATGGATGGCACTATTGTAAAAGAAGGTTCTAGCGAACTTTTAGATCAAATTGAAGAAAAAGGATTCAATTGGATTAGAGAAGAGGTGAAATAATGGCACCTAAAAAGAAGACTCAAGTCGATGAAATGGATAGAGGTATCTATGACATCAAGAATAAATTTACTTTTAGAAGAAAAACTGAAGAGGGCTTGACTCCTGAAATTGTAAGACAGATTTCAGAAGAAAAAAATGAACCTCAATGGATGCTCGAAAAAAGATTGGAAGCTCTTGAAATATTTTACAATTCAGAAGATCCTGAATGGGGGCCGGATTTGAGTGCCGTTGATATGAATAAGGTCACAACATACATTAGACCTGATGCAGACAGATCAAGCGACTGGAACGAAGTTCCTGATGAAATCAGAGATACTTTTGATAAGTTAGGTATCCAAGAAGCTGAAAAAGAAATGATGCTTAGCGGTGTTGGTGCACAATACGATAGTGAGGTTGTGTATCACAACATTCAACAATCTTTGGTAGACCAAGGGGTTATTTATACAGATTTTGATACGGCTCTTAGAGAACATGAAGATATTGTTAAACAATATTTTGCAAAATCAATCACACCAAGATTGCACAAATACGCAGCACTTCACTATGCAGTGTGGTCAGGTGGATCATTTGTATATGTTCCAAAAGGAGTAGATGTTAAAATCCCACTTCAAAGTTATTTCAGATTGAATGCTCCAGGAGCAGGTCAATTCGAACATACAATGATTATCGTAGAAGATGACAGTTATTGTCACTTCATTGAAGGTTGCTCAGCTCCAAAATATAACGCGTTAAATGTACACGCTGGTGCAGTTGAAATCTTCGTTGGAGAAAATGCTACTCTTAGATTTTCAACAATCGAAAACTGGTCACGAAATATGTACAACTTAAACTCGAAAAGAGCAATCATTGAAAAAAATGGTAAGGTTGAATGGGTTTCTGGTTCATTTGGATCAGCGGTATCCATGCTTTATCCATCAAGTGTCTTAAAGGGAGAAGGTGCAAGCAGTGAATACACTGGTATTTCATTTGCAGGACGTGACCAAAACTTAGACACAGGTGCTGTTATGATTCACGCAGCCCCCCACACAACAAGCTATGTAAACAGCAAGTCTATCTCTAAATCAGGTGGAATCAGTGTTTACAGAGGTTTAGTAGACATAAAAGAAAATGCTTACGATTCAAAATCATCAGTAAGTTGTGAATCGTTAATGTTAGATAATGAAAGTAGATCAGATACAATTCCAGTTGTTAAAATAGGAAATAAACATGTCGATTTGGGACATGAAGCATCTATCGGTAGAATAGATGATCAAGTTATTTTCTATTTGATGACAAGAGGTATTCCAGAAGAAGAAGCAAAATCAATGGTAGTTCGTGGATTTGCGGAACCAATAGCTAAGGAATTACCTATGGAATATGCGGTTGAGATGAATAATTTAATTAATCTTGAATTAGAAGGAAGCATAGGATAGGAGTTGTATATGGAACAAATTAAAGGCAATAAACTGGGATTTAAAACTTTCAAATATTTGAAGGTTAACGATACAGAAATCAATCTTCCAGATATAGATATAAAAGAATACAGAATAGACTCTGATCCAGTAGAATCATTAGACAACAAAGATTTTGGCGTGTGTCAAGAAGCTTTGAATATGAACGAAAAATCAGGCAATCTATTCAAAAAATATAAGACAGAAGAAAATCAAGTAAAAGATTTCGGAATTATCGATTTGGTAACTGACAGAGAATATGATATTTTGTTGGATACTCACAAAATTGTAGCCGAAAAAAACTCAAGCTTACGAGTTGTACTTGATTATAGAGACAATGACGACAATAAGAAATTCAGAAGTTCAGTAATAGAAATCAATGCTAAAGAAAACAGCAATGTTGAAGTTTTTGTAATTCAAACAGAAAAACACACAACAGCATTGGAATCATTGATTTTGAACTTAGATGAAGAAAGTAATGTAATTCTTAGCCAATACGAATTAGGAAGCAAGGACAATTATGTCAATACTAAAGCTAATTTGAATGGCAAACATTCTAACTTGGATATCAACAGTATTTACTTCACACATGGAGATAATTCATTGAATATGCTTTATGAAATCAATCATTTCGGCAAAGAATCCAAATCTTCATGTATCGTAAATGGTGCATTAAAAGAATCATCTTATAAAAACTTCAAGTCAACTCTTGATTTCAAAAAAGGATCCATGGGATCCACAGGAACTGAAGAAGAATACGCAGTATTGTTATCAGATGATGTGAAAAACTTGTCCGTTCCAATACTTTTAGCAGGAGAAGACGATGTAATAGGAAATCACGCAGCAAGTGCAGGTAAGATAGATGCTGATATGCTATTTTATATAATGAATCGTGCTATATCCAGAGATGTAGCTGAAAGTATGATAGTTGAATCCAAATTTAGCGAATCATTAAGCAGATTAGATGACGAAAACTTGGAAAACAAACTACTTTCATTCATCAGAGAAAAAATGGCAAAGAGGGAATTGGATGTTAGATAAAAAACAAGTAGAAGATATAAGAAAGGACTTTTTGTATTTGGATAAAGAATACAAAAATCCGATAGTTTATTTGGACAATGCAGCTACCAGCCAAAAACCGATTCAAGTCATAGATAGCGTAAGTGAATTTTACAAGTATGAAAATGCAAATCCTCACAGAGGAGCACACACATTGAGCGTTTTATCTACAGATGTTTACGAATCTGGAAGAGAAAAAATCGCAAAATTCATAAATGCAGCAGATTCTTCAGAAGTAGTGTTCACTAGAAACACTACTGAATCTTTGAATTTATTAGCTTATTCGTACGGCTATAATAATTTAAAAGAAGACGATGAAATAGTCATATCAATAATGGAACACCACAGTAATTTAGTAACTTGGCAAGAAGTGTGCAAGAAAACTAAGGCTAAGCTAAAATACTTGTATGTTGACAAAGAAAATATGCAATTGGATTTTGAAGAATTCAAGAAAACAATCACTGAAAAAACGAAAATTTTCTCAATAACACAAGCATCAAACGTAGTGGGAACTATGCCTGAAGTTGAAAAAATGATAAAATACGTCAAATCAGTTAACAAAGATTGTATATGTATCGTGGATTCTGCACAATATATTCCACATAACAAAGTTGATGTACAACAATTAGGTTGTGATTTCTTAGTATTTTCAGGTCACAAAATGCTTAGCATAATGGGAGTTGGAATACTTTATGGAAAGAAAGAATTATTGAACAACTTAAAGCCTTTCTTGTATGGTGGAGATATGATTGAATATGTGTTTGAAGATAAATCATCGTACTTGGATGCTCCAGGAAGATTTGAAGCAGGAACACAAGATGTAGGAGCGGTAAAATCGTTAATAGCAGCGATTGATTACATCGAAAAAATCGGAATAGAAAATATTAGAGATTATGAAAAAGCATTAATGGATTATGCTTATGACAAAATCAAACAAAAATCCGACATCATTGATGTATACACAACAAGTGACACTCATAGATCACCAGTTTTAGATTTTAACTTCAAAGAAGCTCACCCACATGATGTTGCAAGTATTATGGATAGTTACGGAATTGCAATTAGAAGTGGGCACCATTGTGCACAACCACTTCACAGATATTTGAAGACAAATTTCTCATGCAGAGCAAGCTTTGCATTCTATAATACATTTGAAGAAGTTGACTTTTTCATTGAACATCTTGAAGACGTAAGGAGATTGATGAGAATTGGAACTAGGTAGTTTATATACAGAATTAATATTGGAAAAAAGCAGGGATAAATCAAACAGACGTGAATTGGAACATCCGACTCATTGTGAGTTGGGACACAATCCAAGCTGTGGAGATGAAATCACATTGCAACTAAAAGTTCAAGACGATACAATTGAAGACATTGCATACACTGGAATGGGATGTGCTATATCACAAGCATCCACATCTATAATGTGCGATGTAATCAAAGGAAAATCAGTAAGTGAAGCAATAGATTTGTGCAACAAATTCATATCCATGATAAAAGGAGAAATCACTGACAGAAAAGAACTAAAAGTTCTGAAAGATGCAGTGTGCTTTCAAAGTATATCCACATTACCAGCAAGAGTAAAATGTGCAGTTCTTTCATGGTATACATTAAAAGATATGCTTGAAAACGACAAATCAGAAGGTTCATTTATTCCTGATTAATAGAAAATAAAATAGATAATAAATTTTTAACTGGTGAAACGTGTGTTTCATCAGTTTTTTTATTAAACTAAAAAAGAGATAGCTCACAATGAGTTATCTCTTAATTTAAATAATCAATTATTAGAAAGCTTTGAATCTTTCAACTTTATCTTTGTCGATTCCATGTTTTTCATTATAAGTCATTTTTGTTGTACTAATCATGAATGGAACTCCATCGATTTTACGAGCTTCTAAGAAGTTTACAACTTTTGTGTAATCTCCTGAATTTTTTCCACCTTTTTTCATTATTTTCATAATTGAATATGGGTGTTCTGGTTCTTTGATTGTGATTAGTGAAGAATTTGGTTTATCGAATGCTTTTTGAACGATATCTTCGAATTCTTCAGTGTCGATACCAGGAATTAAATAGTATTCAGCATCTTCGTCCATGCTTTCTAATCCTTTAACTTGAACTGATTTGAATTGTTTCTTAGCAATTCCCATCATAATAGCTAATAATTGTCTGATTCCTGTTGATCTATGTCCTGAAATAATAATATTTTCGTGGTTTTCAATTGCTTTTTCGATGAATTCTGCTTGTTGTTCATCTAAAAACTCTGAATCCACAAATCTTTTTATCATTGGGTGCATAAAAATCCTCCTTATGTTTGATTTAATAACAATAATATTCTATCACATATTCAATAAAATATCATACTATTTTAATAATTCTACTGTTCTAGTTCCATAATGTCTTTTAAGCCGTCAGTGTATTTGATGTCGTTGTTTTCTAATACCCAAAATGCTTCAACTCCATCGATAGAGTCTACCAATTTTCTACCTTCTTCGTAATTCATAACGAAAACTGTTGTAGATAGAAAATCTGCAAGTCCAGAATCTTTCGTGACGATTGTTACTGATTTAAAATGATCTGCTGGATTTAGTGTATCTGGATCAATTATGTGATGGTATTTTTTGTTGTTGTAAACGTAAAATCTTTGATAATCACCACTTGTAACCATAGATGTTGTTTCTGGTATTTTCAAGATTGCGACGTATTGTTTGTCTGGCTCTTCATTCAAATTAGGATTTTGGATTGCGACTACCCAGCTGTCTTTTCCTTTAATAATTGGTTTTCCAATTGTTCTGACATTTCCACCTGCTGAAATAATTCCCGATTTTAGTCCACGTTTTTCTACTTCTTGGGCTATTTTTTCTGTGGCGTATCCTTTTGCAGTAGCTCCCAAGTCTAGTATTGAATCTTTATCTTTCAAGAAAACTGTGCTGTTTTGCTCATCCAAAACGATGTTGTCGATACTTGTGTGAAGATTCTTTTCTTTCAAAACATCTGCTGAAGGAATTTCGATTTTTTTCTTTTCAATAGCATTGTCTCTGTACTCTTTCCACAAATCAGTTACAGAACCAAATGCGATGTTTGTTTTCTTATTGTATTTGGAATAATCTTCTACTGACCATTTGATTAAATCAAACAAATCCTTGTCGACTTTTACAGGTTTAACTCCTGCGTTATCGTTGATTGTCTTCGCATTATCCACGCCATCAAAATTTTCGTAAGTGCTGTATAGTTTGTGAAGTCTATCAAATTCATCGTTGATAAACTTGGAATACTCATTGAATTCTTTTTCAGATTTTGTATACAAACTATATCTTATTACTGTGTCAAATTTGTCATAAAGTGTGGCTTCGTGTTTCTCAAAATCTTTAGATGAAGATTCAGCATTTTCATTTACTTGTGGTGCTGGATCTTTTGGAACTGGTTTATTTTCACCTTTTTCTTGAGAACAGCCAACTAACATTGTTAATGTTAAAAATACTAATATAAATTTTTTCATATAATCACCACATACATTATATCAAATTTTGGAAAATAATTTGACATCTTTGACTTATTTTAACATTATATGCTTCAAAAATTCCTGTTTTATAGTATAATGGTAGTGATAATTTTTTAGGAGATGAATAATGAAGAAAGCTATTATACTTTCTGCCGGAGAAGGCACTAGAATGAAATCTCACAACTCAAAAGTTTTGCACAAACTTTTGAACAAGACTATGATTGATTATGTCATGGATGCTTGTGATTTTGTGGATCAGAAAATAGTAGTCGGCGGAAATAATTACGATATTTTAAGAGAAAACTTAGATGAAAGTATTCATCTAGTAAAACAAAATATAGGAGAGCAATATCCATATGGAACAGGATATGCCGTTAAAATGTGTTTAAATGAAATAAATGACGGCGATAAAGTTATTATTTTAACGGGAGATACTCCATTAATAAAGCAAGACACGTTGAAGAAGTTTTTTGATTTCCATGAACAACAAAATTCCGTTGCAACAGTTCTTACAAGTGAAATCGACGATCCATTTGGATATGGAAGAATTGTAAAGGACGAAAAGGGTAATTTGCTCAAAATCGTTGAGCAGAAAGACTGCAATGATGAGCAATTATTAATAAAAGAATTCAACAGCGGCATGATGATTGTGAACGGCGATGTGTTGAAGATGTCGATTGAAAAAATCGGTACAGATAATTCAAAAGGCGAGATGTATTTGACAGATATTTTCGAAATCATCAGAAATGACGGCAAAATTATCAAAACATTTAAACATTCTAATGTAAACGAAACTTATGGAATAAATACAAAAGCCCAATTGTATTTCTGTGAAGAAATTTTGAAACAAAGAGTCAACCAAAAATACATGGAAGATGGGGTTGTTATTTCTAATTCGGATTCTGTAATCATAGAACCATCTGTAAAAATCGGAAGGGACACTGTGATTATTGGACCTTGCAGGATTTACGGAAACACAGAAATAGGCAGTGATTGTTTGATTAAGGGCGATTGCGAAATCGTGGATTCTAAAATTGATGACAACGTGGTTATTAAATCATCATACATCGAAAATTCTGTCGTAGGAAAAAACACGGACATCGGACCTTTTGCTCATTTGAGACCAAACAGCGTTTTGAAAGAAAATGTTCATATTGGAAACTTTGTTGAAATCAAAAACTCAACTGTTGGCAATAAAACGAAAGCAGGTCACTTGGCTTATGTTGGAGATAGTGATTTGAAGGAAAATATCAACATCGGTTGTGGAGTAATTTTCGTGAATTACGATGGCAAGAACAAGCACAGATCTGTGGTTGAAGACAATGTGTTTGTCGGTTCTAATTCAAATGTGATTGCTCCTGTGACTTTGAAAAAAGACAGCTTCATTGCTTGTGGTACTACAATTACTGAGGATGTTGAAGAAGGCGCACTTTCAATTGGAAGAAGCCGCCAAGAAAACAAAAAAGATTGGGTTTATAAGAAAAAAAGATAGAAATGGAATGATTATATGTATTTAATCGCAGGACTGGGTAATCCAGGAAGTAAGTACGAATACACAAGACACAACGCCGGATTTATGGTTATAGATGATTTGGCAAAAAAATTGAATATTAAGGTGAACAAATTAAAATTCAAATCGTTGATTGGTGAGGGATTTATTGGAAACGAAAAAGTGATTTTGATGAAACCTTCAACGTATATGAATGATTCTGGAAAAGCTATATTAGATTGTTTTAATTATTATAATTTGTCAGCAGAAAATCTTATTGTTATTTGCGATGATATTGATATTCCTTTCGGAACTATTAGGATAAAAAAGAAAGGCTCCGCAGGAACTCACAATGGGTTAAAATCCATCATATATCTAATTCAATCTCAAGATTTTGCAAGAATCAAGGTATCTGTCGGTCAAAATGACAACAATTATGATTTGAAGGATTTTGTGTTGTCACAATTTAGCAAGAAGGAATTCGAAGTTTTAGAAAAAGAAATTGACATGTCAAGTGATGCGGCTATCAAAATAGTAGAAGAAAATGTCGATTACGCTATGAATAACTTCAATGGGAAAAGCGTGATATGAATTTTCTAACTAAAATTTACGAAGATAACACAGAATTCCAGGGATATTTAAATTCTTTATCATCCGATAATTCGTCTATTTACATTCACGGTGTCATTAAGGAAGCTTTTGCAAGTTTTGTGTATGCAACATCCAAAAATATAGACCAACCTCTTGTGGTAGTTGTAGAAGACAATATGAGAGCAAGAAATTTGACGGAATATTTGAATGATATTGAAGATAATATTTGTGAATTTTTCCCAAGCAGAGAACTTAACTTGTACAATGCAAGATCACTGGACGATAATGCAGAAGATCAAAGAGTAAATGTGCTGTTCAAATTATTAAACAACGAAAAATTCATCATAGTTACTACATTTGATGCTTTAACGAAGAAAATCACCAAAAAATCTGTTGCAAAAAAATACGCATTTACAATTAAAGATACTGATTTGATAAATTTGGAAGAACTTCAAGAAAAGTTGAAGGTGTTGAAGTACGAAAGAGTAGACACCATAGAATCCAAGGGACAATTTGCCATAAGAGGTGGAATTGTAGATATTTTTCCAGTACACAGCAGATTTCCTGTGAGAATTGAATTGTTCGATGACGAGATAGATTCTATGAGGTTTTTTGAAGTATCCACTCAAAGATCAATTGAAGATTGCAAGTTCATCGACATCATTAGTTGCAGCGAATTAATTATTGAAGAATCAAAGAAAGAATCCATTATTAATTCTATTCAGAAAAATCTGGATAAAAGAGTTAATCATCCGATTTTTGGAGAAAATATAGACAATGTCAAGGACAAATTCGAAAAGTTGATGGAATACATCAGGAGTGATTTGGAATACGAAATCGACTTGGTATCATGTTTTCTTACAAAAAAAGATTATGATACTGTGTTTGATTATTTTTTAGATGACAGCATAATGCTGATTGAAGATTTGTCCAGATGTTATGATATTTACAAGGAAAAAGAAAAGAGATTTTTGGAAGATTTCGTGTATTTGGTTGAAAAAGGGGAAGTTTTATCCAAGCACGAACAATCACTTATTCCAATTTCCGATATTTTGAAATTGATAAAATCAAAAAAATCTGTCAACATTACAAGTTTGGTCAAAAGAACTAGACTTATCGAATCAAATGCGATGTATCAGTTTAAAACATTGGAAGCGCCAAACTTTAACAAGAATATCGACAGTTTGGTTGATAATATCAAATCCAACAGTTTAAGAGGATTCAAGCAAATCGTGTTTGCGGCAAATGTCGAACGAAAAAATATGCTCAAGGATTTGTTCTTAACTAATGGAATTCCAACTCTTGAAGCTGAAGATTATAATGCAAATATCAAATCGTCACAGGTTTTGATTACTCAGAATAATTTGCCAAATGGTTTTGAAATAAAAGATCCTAAGTATTTGATAATTACTTATAAGGAAATTTTCGGACGCGAAAAGCAAATCAGAAAACGTAAGAAGAAAAAAAGTACCGGTCAAGATATTGTCAATTATTCTGATTTGAATATCGATGATTATGTGGTACACGAAAATCACGGGATTGGTCAGTACAAGGGAATTGAAAAAATAGATGTAAATGGAATACAAAAAGATTACATTGTAATTCAATATAAAGCAAATGACAGGCTGATGATTCCAACGGATCAGATGAATTTGGTCCAAAAATACATCGGCGGTGGCAACATCAAAAAGCCTTCATTAAATAAATTAAGTGGAAATGATTGGGCAAAGGCAAAACAAAAAGCTAAGAAATCAGTCGATGAAATGGCAGATGATTTGGTTGAATTATATTCAAAAAGAGCCAAGTTAAAAGGATATCAGTTTTCTCAAGATACTGAATGGCAAAGAGAGTTTGAAGATTCATTCCCTTATGAAGAAACAGATTCTCAAGTAAGATCTATTGAAGAAATCAAAACCGATATGGAATCTGACAGACCAATGGATAGGTTATTGTGTGGTGATGTTGGTTACGGAAAAACAGAAGTTGCAATCAGAGCTTGTTTTAAAGCTATAATGGACGGTAAACAAGTTGCATTCTTAGTTCCAACGACAATTCTCGCACAACAACATTTCAATACAATTAAAGAACGATTCAGAGATTATCCTATCAGAGTTGAGATGATGAGCAGATTCGTCTCTCCAGCACGTCAAAAACAAATAATGAAGGATGTGCAAAGAGGTCTTGTAGATTTATTGGTGGGGACTCATAGAATTTTGTCGAAAAATTTGAAGTTCAAAGATTTGGGATTATTAGTAATTGATGAAGAGCAAAGATTTGGTGTGAGACACAAAGAAAAATTAAAATCTATGAGAGAAAATGTAGATGTACTTACATTGTCAGCAACTCCAATTCCTAGAACTTTACAGATGGGTTTGACGGGAATTAGGGATATGAGTTTATTGGAAGAACCACCAGAAGACAGAACTCCGATATCAACTTATGTTACAGAGTACAATCCTAGTTTGATAAGAGATGCAATAATCAGAGAATTAGACCGCGGTGGACAGATATATTTTGTGTATAATAGAATAGAAGATATTGATCAGATGGAATTTAAATTGAAAGAATTGGTTCCTGAATTAAACATAGCGATAGCTCATGGTAGAATGAATGAAAAAGAGCTAGAAAATGTAATGCTAGACTTCCAAGATGGAATTTATGATTTACTATTGTGCACAACTATTATAGAAACAGGTCTTGATATACAAAATGTCAACACAATGATAATTTATAATGCAGATAAGATGGGCTTGTCGCAATTGTATCAATTAAAGGGACGTATTGGTCGATCCGATAGAACTTCGTTTGCTTATTTCACATATGAAGGGCAAAAATCATTGACCGAAATTTCCGAAAAACGACTTATGGCAATAAAAGACTTTACAGAATTTGGATCTGGTTTTAAAATCGCAATGAGGGATTTGGAACTCAGAGGAGCTGGAAATCTTTTGGGAGAAAGCCAACATGGTCACATCGCAAAAATCGGTTATGATTTGTATGTGAAGCTTTTGGAACAAGCAGTCAGAGAAGCCAAGGGCGAGACTATTTCTGAAAATAAGAATACAGTCACAATCGAAATCAAAGTCAACGGATACATTCCTGAAGATTATATTTCTGAGAATGAAACAAAGATTGATATCTACAAAAAAATCGCATCTATTCAAGATGAAGATGATTATTCTGAAATAATTGATGAATTAATCGACAGGTTTGGAGATGTTCCTAAGCCTATCGTTAATATTATGGATGTATCCATAATAAAAGCTTTCTGTGCTAAATTATCCATTGAAAGTATAAAAGAAATAAAGGGAGAACTTTTCTTGCAATTTTCTTCTCCTGACAAAATTTCATTAGAAAAATTAAAATACTTGACAGAAAATTACAAGAAAGAAATGAGATTTGATTTGTCAGAAAAACCTAAAATTATTTTGGGATTTGAAGACAAAAATTTGAGAGATCCTATCGAAGTATTATCGATACTTTTGAAGGATAATGAGAAATAATTGGAGGAAAAATGAAGAAATTTTTAGCAATTGTATTAGCTGTGATGATGGTAATGGTAACAGGATGTTCTAAAAAACCAGACGGAGCAGTGGCAAAGATTGGCAAAGAATACATCTACCAAAAAGATGTGGATAAGGTAATGGAAGATTACAAACAATATTATGGACAAGATATTTTTAATCCTAATACAGAACAAGGTAAGGAAGCTTTGAAGCAAATCCAACCTAAAATCATTGATATGTTAATTAACGAAAAAATCGCAAACAAATTAATGAAGGATAAAAAAATTGAAGTGTCTGATAAGGAAGTTCAAGCAGAAGTTGACAAGCTTCAAAAACAATTAGGTGGAGCAGACAAGTTCAAAGAACAACTTAAAAAAGAAAATATGACAGAACAAGCTTTGAAAGAACAAATCGAAAAACAATTGAAAAACAAAAAACTTTCTCAACAATTTGAAAAAGACTTCAAACCATCTGACAAAGAAATCAAAGACGAATTCGACAAAAACTTAGACACTTATACTCAATATAATGCAGATCACATTCTTTTCTCTGGTAAGGATGACAAGGGTAAAAACTTGGACGACGCTAAGCTAAAAGCAAAATCAGAATTAGCAAACAAAACTTACGAAGAAGTAAAAGATGGTAAGAACTTCAATGAAGTTGCCAAAGCAAAATCAGAAGACCCATCAGCTAAGCAAAATTCTGGTAAATTAGGTGATTTCTTATCATCTACAATGGTAAAAGAATTTTCTGATGCATTGAAGAAAATGAAACCAGGTGAAGTTTCAAAACCTGTTAAGACAGAATTTGGATATCACATCATTAAACTTAACAGTAAAGTTACTGAATTAGATAAGATGACTGATGCAAATAAACAAAACGTTAAGACAGCAATTTCCAACAAAATTATCCAAGAAAAAGTTCAAAAAGAATTTGAAAAACAAAAAAAGGATATGGGCGTAAAAATTTACTAATTTTTAATAAAAAAACGCTGTTTTTCCAGTCAAAACACTTGAAATAAAAAAAATATTACTGTATACTGTATTTAAAATAGGTTTTAACTATTTTGAAAATTTAAGGAGGAAAAGATGAATAAATCTGAATTATTAACTAGTATAGCTAAAAAAAGTGAGCTATCAAAAGTAGAAAGCGAAAGAGCTTTAAACGCATTCATTAAAACTGTTGAAGAAACATTAGCAAAAGGTGAAAAAGTACAATTAGTAGGATTTGGTACATTTGAATCAAGAGAAAGAAAAGCTCGTGAAGGAAGAAACCCAAGAAATCCTGAAGAAAAAATTCAAATTCCTGCATCAAATGCGCCTGTATTTAAAGCTGGTAAATCTTTAAAAGAAGCAGTTAACCAAAAAAAGAGTAAATAGTTTATAAATCAGGCCTATGGCCTGATTTTTTTATTTATTAAATTTTTAATTATCAAAGAAAGATTGATTATGATTTACGATTTTTATATTAACAAAGACATAAAGGATAGATTTAGAATTTTATCGGATGATGAGCTTATTTATTCTGGATACAAGGAAGGAAATAGTACCTCGTTTTTTGATGCGTTCATTGGGTCAAGCTTTGACAAGGGCTCAAATTTTGTGTTTTACGATGAAAACCAAGATGTCGTGATGAAGGTTGAGCGTATTTTTTATGATAATAACAAAAAATACGTAATAAATTCCAAGAATGTCAATTTTACATTAGAGTCTGACATGTCTAACAATATTAAATACGACAACGACAAAGTAATTGATATTTCTGATTTTAAACATATCAATGTACTAGATTTTGGCAATATAGAATTAAACAAGAAAGGTTTCAGCATCTACGAAAAGTTTACATTGGATGTAAAGGATGAAAAATACACATTCGTTGTCATAGCTGTGGCTTTGTTTATATGGGATGTATATATTAAAGAAAGATTAGGATTTATAAAATAATGAGTAAAACGGATTTTTTTGTAAAAAATTTTGGTAGCAGAAGTGATGCTAAGAAGAAAATCATTTCTATTTTGTTGGCTAACTTATTGGCTGCCGTTGCAATTGACTTTTTCTTCAGTCAAAAGAACTTTCTAAGTGGTGGTTCTACTGGTATTGGATTGTTGGTTCAATATATGACTGGGATTCCTACAGGAGTTACAGTGTTCTTGCTTAATATTCCAATTATGATTATTGGATACAAGTATTTAACTAGACAATTTGTAAATTACGCAGCGATTTCTACCATTGTGTTGTCAGTGTATTTGACATTGTTTCACTATCTTCCAAATCCATTTATCTTAAAGGATGATATGCTTGTAGCTGTGGTTGGTGGAGCGATAAATGGCACGTCGATGGGTACGCTTTTTAGATTTGGTACATGCAGTGGTGGTTTGGATATCATAGCTGCTATTATGAAAAACGAAAAAGATATTTCAATAGGAAATGTACTCATGGCTTGTAATGCAGTAATCATAGCTATAGGTAGTGCATTGTATGGTATTGATAAAGGATTTTATACTATTATTTCGATGTTTGTAGCTTACAGAGTTTTGGATAAAATCGAATTGGGAATAGGTGAAACTAAACAAGTTTTCGTTATAACTTCGAAAAACGAAGAAGTTGCAAATATTATTATGCAAGATATGAATCGTGGTGTCACTTTCTTACACGGAGAAGGTGCTTATTTGAATAACGAACAAGATATAATATTCTGCGTTTTAAAGAGAGCACAAGTTGCTTATTTGAAGAAGAAATTGAAAAAGATTGACCCTCGTGCATTTATTACGGTAAATGACGCATACGAAGTATTGGGTAAAGGATTTGAAAGAGAAGAATATTAAGGAGTGGTATTATCAAAAACTTATTAATAGCACAATCAGGTGGACCGACATGTGCCATCAATGCAACATTGGCTGGTTGTTATAAAAAAGCAATTGAGCTAGGATTTGACAATGTGTACGGAGCCTTATACGGTGTGCAAGGATTGCTAGATTCTAAAATCATAGATATGAAAGCACAAATCAAAACAGATGAAGATTTGAACAGATTAAAAATCACTCCAGCAAGTGCATTGGGTTCTTGCAGATACAAAGTAGATAGCGAAGAAAAACTTGCAAAAATCGTGGAAATTTTGAAATCATTTGACATTAATTATTTTATCTACATTGGTGGTAATGACTCAATGGACACAGTGTATCAATTATCCAAATACATCGAAAAAATTGGAGAAGATATTCATGTAATGGGCTCTCCGAAAACAATCGACAATGATTTATTCGGAACTGACCATACACCAGGATTTGGTTCTGCAGCGAAGTTTGTAGCAAATTCTGTCTATGAAATAGCTAAAGATGTCGAAATTTACGACTACAGAACTATAACTATTGTTGAAATCATGGGACGATACGCTGGATGGTTAACAGCAGCAGGAGCAATCTCCAAAAAACTTTGTAACCTTGGAGCAGATCTTGTGTATATAAGTGAAGATACATTTGAATTTGATAACCTAGTCAAAGAAATCAATGAGAACTTCAAAAGGACTGATAATATTTTGATTTTAGTAAGTGAAGGTATTAAAGATTCTTCAAATAACTTCATATCCAAAACATCTGGAAAGAAAGACAAGTTCGGCCATGCACAATTGCAAGGACCATCTCACATAATCAGAGATAAATTAAAAGAAATTTACGATATGCCGATTAGAAGTATCGAACTCAACATACTTCAAAGATGTGACATGTCATTTGCATCCAAGACAGACATTGAAGAATCATTTGAAGTTGGAGAATTTTCTGTAGAATGTGTAGAAAATCATTCAGGTAAAATGGTTGGAATCAAAAGAATTTCCAACAAACCTTACAAGACAGAATTCGAACTTGTCGATATAGAAAAAGTTGCCAACAAAACCAAAATGATAATTCCAAAATACACAGACAGCCATTTTCAAATCGACGACGAATTTATGGACTACATTCTTCCTTTAATTGAAGGGGAAATCGACGTAGAATACAAAAATGGAATTGCACAATACTTTGCATTCGACAAAGAAGATATTGTGAAATTGTAAAATCAAGAGCAGAGTTGGTAATAATTCTGCTCTTTTTTAAAAAATTGTAAAAAACACTTTACAAAACAATATTATTGTGCTATCATAGAAAGGTAGTCGTGGTTCATTAGCTCAGATGGTAGAGCACCTGACTTTTAATCAGGGTGTCCCGGGTTCGAGTCCCGGATGAGCCACCAATAGCCGAGCTTTTGTAGCTCGGTTTTTTTAATTTGAGGTGAAAAATGTATTTAATTGTATCCGCATTGATATTATTATTTTTATTAATATCGATATCGTACAAAATCAACATAGTACAATACGAAATAAAATCTGAAAAGATTGACCGTGATATGGACATATTATTCTTATCGGATCTTCATTCATGCGATTATGGAATAAATCAAAAGAAATTAATGGATAAAATAAAATCCTTTGATTGTGATGTCATTTTGTTGGGTGGAGATATTGTAGATGACAAATTAAAACCCAAAAAAGCATTTGAATTACTGGAACAATTGCAACAACTGGGTAAAAAGATATACTACGTTCACGGAAATCACGAAAAAAGAATAGAAAATCTGGTAGAAATAGATGAGACAATCAGAAAATATAATGTGCAAATTCTCGATAATGGAGAAGTGTTCTTATCAAACAACATTAAACTTATCGGAGTGGACGATTCATCTGGAGAAATATTGGATGATTATGAAAACAAATTAGACGTTTTAGATGAAAAATTAAATTCAGAAAATTTTAATATATGTTTGATTCACAAACCAGATTATTATTTCAAGAAAAACCTGAAGAATTTTGATTTGATGATATCGGGGCACACTCACGGTGGACAATGGAGGATTCCTTATATCTTAAATGGAATTATATCGCCGGGACAAGGTTTGTTTCCAAAATATGCAGGGGGAATGTATAGCAACGATTATACACTTATAATATCACGAGGACTTGCTAAGGAAAAGACCGTAGTTCCAAGGATATTTAATCGACCAGAAATTAATTTAATAAAATTAACAAAAATCAACAATAGTTAAGAAAAGTATACAATGCTTGGAAAACTATTGTTTTTTTATTTTATTGTACTAAAATATAATTAAAGGTAAATCAATTATTACTTGACAACGAAAGGGGACAATATGAAATACTCAATGAAAAAGCTATTTGCAACTATGGCTGTAGTATTTGTTGTAATAGCTGGACTTAATGCTAGTCTTGTAAACAAATCAGAAACGATTTCGAGTTCAGGGATAGAAGTCGATGACGATTATAAGTACATTTCAGTATCACATGAAAATGTAGGCGGAGAAATGGAATATGAAAAATCTGGCTACAAGGGAGTACTGAAAAAATCAATACGTTCAGACTATGAAGAAGAGGGTAGGTTGTATTACAGATACTCTGGGAATTTAAAGAAACAATAAGGAGACAAAAATGTTTATTTACAAACTAAAAAAATTATACAGATATAAAATGATTCCATTTTTGATTCTGTTTTCTATAACTATGGGTATTGTCGCCTTTTTTCTACATTTTAATACAACCAACCATGCTTTTGATTTTCTTATTTCAGATCATATGTCCATTTCTAATAATATAAGTTGGGATGAGGTCGTCATCAAAAAAACTAATTGGAAGAAAATAACACCGGAAGAACCAGATAAGGAGAGCTACGAAAACCACAAAGCGTATCTAATTGAAGGGAAAAATATACTACAAAACTTGATGAAAGCTCATGGGCTTGACGAAAACTACAAGTATAACAAGTCTAGTTATAATGAAAAGGATATCATAAAGTACACTAATGAATTGGATGCTCTGAATAATAAGTACAATACAGACGAGAACATGGATAATCCTAAGGAGCTCAGGAGAGCTGTACTGAGAGGAGAAGGCTACATAAATTTCTTGAAAGAGAGAAACTCAGTAGAAGATAGATTGATTGACGAGAATGACAATCACAGTTTCAGCAAAGTGATATTTGATGAAGCTGGTGTGATTTTTGGAGCTGTGCCAATAATACTACTAGGTTTTGTGATGATTTTCGCAATGAGAGAAGATGATATAACCAGCGTAACATCGAATTCCAAAATCAAGGATGTAGCGAACGATTTTGGTATTATTATGTGTATGATTGTGATGTACATTTTCATTTCATTGTTGACAGTATTTGTGGCATCTTTAATAACTGGAAAAGGCGTGGGCGATTTATCATATCACTACGATTCTACATTTGTTATTAGGACTGTTCAAGACAGGGGTGGTTCGATACGCGAATACTCATACGTTATGAGAACGCCTTTGTCCACATTTTTTAAGAGTGTATTTCCTTTTGCGTTAATCACTATGGCGTTTGGATTTGCGTTTTCTTTTGTTGATAAACTTATACAAAACACCAAAGTAAAGTACTTTACTTTGGTTTTAATAATGAGTTTGCTATTGGTTGATTTTAACTTTTTCAATCATGCATACAATCCTCTAAGCTTGTTTAAGTCGTTTTCGATAAAACCGGTGATTGCTACAGTGGTTATGCTTTTGATAACAGCAATAGGTACGATTTTTTTGAACAGGAGAAAAGAATTCACATCTCATGATACATACAAAGAGCGAAATGTATTCAGTTTAAAAGGTTCCATGAAAAACTGTGTTCTATCATTTAATGGGTTTTTGATATTGTTTGTCGTGTGTGCTATTTTGGTTGGAAATATCTGTTTACAAAACAATTGGCATAATTTTAATTCCACTCAAATTAAAGAATATAACGATCTTAATTCTACTAAGGAAAATTGGGAATATAGGTATATTGATGAGATTAAGGCAAAATACGGCAATAGCAAAAGAGCAAATGAAATGATAGATTCTCATTCAGATGCTTTGGAATTTTGCGAAAAAGAGAACAAATACTTCGAAGCTTATGAAAATAGATACAAATCTCCTCAAAAGTTCAACAATTTGAATAAGGAAAGGGTAACTGAGTTTAATGTTGTTTTTCATAATGGTGCAGCTAGCAAAACAACTGGAATGGTGGACGTATTCAACGATTTTGCCCTTGAAGGAGCTTTCTTCAAACAAAAATACATGATAACCAATAACATCATGCCAACTGACAAATATTATATTCCAGAATTGGGAATAGATTATAATCCTTTTGATGTGGATAGTTTCAAAGGAGTTTTGCCTAAAATCAACTACTATATTACTCATGGTATATCTGAGAGAACTAATGCTTTTGCGATGCTACATGATTATTTTTATCTCAAATTTAATGTGATTTTAATAATATTTGCGTTACTTCTATTCACATCTACGATTATCAAATCGAATAAGCAGCTTGAACTAAAATCGGTACTTCCTGTAAGTCGAACAAAATCGTACAAGTCAAAAATTATAGAAAGCGTAATATATGGTATGGGTATAAACATCATGGCGGCTTTGGTATTATTCTTAGCTGGAGGTTTTATCGGTGGATTTAAAGACAGTGATTTTCCAATTATTAACTATATTGTGGACGGTGGAATTATTTACTCAAATGTTGGTCCATTTCTGGTGTATATACTAGAATCCTTTGCGATATCTGTATTATTCACAATATTTATCAGCATGTTTGTAAATTCTATGTACACTGCTACTAACAAACTATTTACGATATTAATATCCATAATTGCGTTGATAATTCCATTTACTGCAATTAAATACATGGGAATAATTGGATCATTTATTCCATTCAACTATGTGGATTCGGGATTTGTATCTACGGGATTTTTGTCGGCGTTGATAAGACAGAATTCTTACACGATGGTGATGGCTGTTGTAGTTCTTGTGATTAGTTCAATATTGTTTTATGTATTGGGTAGAGTTTCATTTGGCAGGAGGAAATAATGTTAGAAGTAGTAAATATTGAAAAAAGTTACGGAAAGAAAAAGATACTTCACGATATATCTTTTAGTATTGAAAAAGGACAAATCAAAGCTTTGGTAGGACCGAATGGCTCTGGCAAGACAACTTTGATGAATACCATGACCAATCTATTGAAAAGAGATGGCGGACAAGTATTGGTAGACGGCAAGGAGTTTAAGGATGAGAAGATTTTCAATCATATTTCTTTTTTTAAAGATGAGAAAATCCTAGACGAAAACTTGTACGGCATGGATTATCTAAACTACATCAAAAATGTGTATAAAAGAACCAAGGATGATGTGGACAAGGTAATCAAAGAAATAGGAATCGAAAGTTTCGTAAAGAGTAAAACTGGGTCGTATTCGTTGGGAATGAAAAAGAAGTTGATGCTCGCGATGGATTTCTTGCCACAAAGAGATATTATTTTGCTTGACGAACCGCTTTCGGGTCTTGATCCAACTAGCGTTATAAAGATGATGGCTCTTATAAAGAAGAAAGCAAAAGACGGACAGGGGATTCTAATATCCAGTCACTCTTTAAACGATATCGATGAAATCACCAATAATATTTTGTTCTTAAAAGACGGGAAAATTTTGGAAGAAGTTTTGGAAAATGAAAAATTCATAGAAATTATTTCAAGTGATAACGAAAAATTATCATCTGTTTTGAGATCAAAGGGTTTTAATATGGACAAAAATATGATAAGCTTAAACAACAGTAGTATTAATGATATTTTGTCTGTTATTATAGAAAATAATATTGAGATTTTGGATATCAAAAGACGTTCGAAAACTTCTCAAGAACGATACAAAGAAATTTTCGGAATTTAAAATAAAAATATGCAAAAAACTAAGAATTTGTTTGACATATCATAATGTTAATGATAGAATATACAAGGATAAATAAGAATATCTTGTATATTCTTTTTTTATGCATAAAAAAATTTCAGGAGGTGGAAAATTTGCCAACAATTAATCAATTAGTAAGACAAGGAAGAAAATCTAAAACTTACAAATCTGATTCACCAGCTTTGAGTCGTAACTTCAACAGCATCAAAAAAAGCTATACAGAAGCTAACTCACCTCAAAAAAGAGGCGTATGTACTTCAGTAAGAACTATGACTCCTAAAAAGCCTAACTCAGCACTTCGTAAGGTTGCCAGAGTTCGTTTAACTAATGGTATGGAAGTTTTATCTTACATTCCAGGTATCGGACACAACCTACAAGAACACAGTGTTGTATTAATCAGAGGTGGTAGAGTAAAGGACTTACCAGGGGTAAGATACCACATTGTCAGAGGTGCTTTGGATACTGCAGCTGTTCAAAACAGAATGCAAGGTCGTTCAAAGTACGGTGCTAAGAAACCAAAGAAATAAAACAAAAACAAAAGGTATTAGTGTGAATAAAAGATTTTAATATACATTTATAGCACAGCGATGTAATTCGAGTACCTGAGAAATACTAAATAGTAAGGAGGGAAGCGAAGTGCCAAGAAAAGGACATGTTCAAAAAAGAGAGGTAATGCCAGATCCAGTTTACGATGATAAGACAGTTACTAAGCTTATCAACAACATTATGTTAGACGGAAAAAAAGGTACTGCCCAAAAAATTGTTTATGGTGCTTTTGATATTATCAAAGAAACTACAGGAGAAGATGCTCTTGAAGTATTCTACAAAGCAATGAACAATATTATGCCTATCTTAGAAGTTAAGACTAGAAGAATAGGTGGAGCTAACTACCAAGTTCCTATCGAAGTTAGACCAGAAAGAAGACAAACTTTAGGTTTGAGATGGTTAACAACTTATACAAGAGCTCGTGGTGAAAAAACTATGGTTGAAAAGTTAGCTAAAGAAATCATGGATGCAGCTAATAACACTGGTGCATCAGTTAAGAAGAGAGAAGACGTACACAAGATGGCTGAAGCTAATAAGGCTTTTGCACATTATAGATACTAATCTATCGGAAAGTAAGTAAGGAGAAAAAATGGCTAGACAAGTTTCATTAAAAGATACAAGAAACATTGGTATAATGGCCCATATTGATGCCGGTAAAACGACAGTTACTGAACGTATTTTATACTATTCAGGTAAAATCCATAAAATTGGGGACACTCACGACGGTGCCGCTCAAATGGACTGGATGGTTCAAGAACAAGAAAGAGGTATTACAATTACTTCTGCAGCAACAACTTGTTTCTGGAAAGGTAACAGAATCAATATTATCGATACACCGGGTCACGTTGACTTCACAGTTGAAGTAGAAAGATCTCTTAGAGTTCTTGACGGTTCAGTTGCTTTATTCGATGCAAAAAGCGGTGTAGAACCACAATCAGAAACTGTTTGGAGACAAGCTGATAAATATGGCGTACCAAGAATTTGCTTCATCAATAAAATGGACGCAACAGGCGCTGATTTCTTTATGTCTGTTGACACTATTAGAGAAAGATTGAGAGCAAATGCTGTACCTATCGAAATTCCTATCGGAGCTGAAGATAAATTCGTAGGTGTAGTTGATCTTATTACAATGAAGGCTAATATCTACAAAAACGAACTAGGAACAGAATTCACTGTTGAAGATATTCCAAGTGACTTAGTAGAAGTAGCTGAACAATATAGAGCAGAATTATTAGAAAACATAGCAGAACACGATGAAGAGTTAATGGAAAAATACCTTGAAGGTGAAGAATTAACTGAAGAAGAAATCAAAAGAGCTATAAGAACTGCAACAATTGCTAATGCAATGAACCCTGTACTTTGTGGTTCTGCATATAAGAACAAAGGTGTTCAACCATTATTGGACGCTATCGTTGATTATATGCCAGCACCAATTGATGTACCTGACATCAAAGGTGTAGATCCTCAAACTGATGAACCAACTACAAGAAAATCATCAGATGAAGAACCATTTGCAGCATTAGCATTCAAAATCGCAACAGACCCATACGTTGGTAAACTTGCATTCACAAGAATTTACTCAGGAACTGTTGAATCAGGAAGCTATGTTTACAACTCAACAAAAGGTAAGAGAGAAAGAATTGGTCGTATCTTAATGATGCACGCTAACAAGCGTGAAGAAATCGAAAAAGCATACGCTGGAGACATCGTAGCTATCATCGGTTTAAAAGATACAACAACAGGGGACACTTTATGTGATATGGATAGCGAAGTTATCCTTGAAAACATGGAATTCCCAGATCCAGTAATTTCTGTAGCAATCGAACCTAAAACAAAAGCAAGTCAAGAAAAAATGGGTATCGCTCTTGCAAAACTTGCAGAAGAAGACCCAACATTTAGAACATACACAGACGAAGAAACTGGCGATACTATCATTTCTGGTATGGGTGAACTTCACCTTGAAATTATCGTTGATAGACTTTTACGTGAATTCAAAGTAGAAGCTAACATTGGTAACCCACAAGTTGCTTACAGAGAATCAATCACTCAAGCAGCTGAAGCTCAAGGAAAATACGTTAAACAATCAGGTGGTCGTGGACAATACGGTGATTGTACTCTTAGAGTTGAACCACTTGACAACCCAGAAGAATCAAATGGTATCGAATTTGTTAACGCAATTGTCGGTGGTGCTATTCCAAAAGAATACATCCCATCAGTTCAAGCAGGTGCTGAAGAAGCAGCTCAAACAGGTATCTTAGGTGGATATCCAATGCTTGACATGAAGATTACTCTTTTAGATGGTTCTTACCACGATGTCGACTCATCAGAAATGGCATATAAAATTGCCGGATCTATGGGCTTCAGAGCAGCAGTTGCTAAAGCAAAACCAATCTTATTGGAACCAGCGATGAAAGTTGAAATCACAACTCCAGATGAATATTTGGGAGATGTAATGGGAGACGTTTCATCAAGAAGAGGTAAGATTGACGGTATGAATCCTAAAAATGGTGTACACGTATTAGATGCGTTTATTCCATTGGCAGAAATGTTTGGATATGCAACAGACTTAAGATCAAAAACTCAAGGTCGTGCAACATATTCAATGCAATTCGATCATTATGAACAAGTTCCTAACTCAATTTCAGAAGAAGTTATAGGAAAAAAGAATAATAAATAGGAGGCTTATAAATGAGTAAAGCTAAATTTGAAAGAAATAAACCACACGTAAACATTGGTACAATCGGTCACGTAGACCACGGTAAAACAACATTAACAGCAGCAATCACACTTGTATTAAACAAGAGAATGGGCTCAGGAGAATTCGTAGACTACGCTAACATCGACAAAGCACCAGAAGAAAGAGAAAGAGGAATCACAATCAACACTTCTCACGTAGAATACGAAACAGAAA
>NZ_JBRFJE010000010.1:0-70391 GCF_052932165.1 Finegoldia sp. P3-F-LR
CTATTGATTTAAGTCCTCCTGATTCACCTGATAAGTATTCTAGTACTAATTTTATTTTAAATTCTTTTGTGTATTTTGGCATACAAAAACCCCTCCATCCGTATTCCGGATTTTGGGGTTCAGGTCAAATTTATCTGCTTCTTTTTACATTATTACAATAATTTGAATTTGAAAAATATTTAAAACTCTTTACAAATTCTTAAAATAGTGTATAATATTATTGTTGTGGTAAAGATATGCGCCTTTAGCTCAGTTGGTAGAGCAACTGACTCTTAATCAGTGGGCCCAGGGTTCGAGTCCCTGAAGGCGCACCACTTTTTTAAATTTAATATGCGCTTTTAGCTCAGTTGGTAGAGCAACTGACTCTTAATCAGTGGGCCCAGGGTTCGAGTCCCTGAAGGCGCACCATTTAATCCGGGATTAACTCGGATTTTTTTGTTTTAGAAAATTAAATTAACTTAAAAGTTTAACATATATGATATAATAAAAAAAGGAGGACGAACATGAAATCAATATTATCTGTAGTATGGAAGTACAAAGGTTTTACTTTTTTATTTTTCGTATTTGTAGCTTTATTAATGATTATAGTACATTTTTTACATAATAAATTACACAATAAACAAAAAAAATATATATTCACAACTGCTATTTTTATTTTATCAGCTGTTCTTTTTGTAATGTCGATGTTGTCGATTTTAAGTAAGTTTGGACTCACTTTGTTAATGATGTTTACTTTTACATTTGCATCGGCTGTAATTTGCTTAGCATATTCTTTGATTTTGGATATCATAAAACCTATATCTGAAAAGAAAAAAAGCTTAGAATTTCGTAATATAATTGAAAAATTTGACAGATTAGTTGAAGAATCTAGGAGTACAAAATAATGAAAATAGGCGCGTTTTTTGATATTGATGGAACAATAGCCCGAGATTCACTAATGATTGAACATTTCAAAAAATTGGTTAATTTTGAAATAATAGATCAAAAATTATACTACGAAAAAGTTTATCCAGCATACCAAAAATACGAAAAAAGAAAAATTGACTATGATGAGTATCTCAATCAATTGGTTGATGTCTATAAATATAAGCTCAAAGGATTTAGTAGTGAGTTCAATGAATATATATCAAATCAAGTAATCAGTCAAGTTAAAGAGAAAGTTTACAGATATACTCGTGAGATGATTAAATTTCACAAAGAAAATAATCATCTTATATTCTTTATTTCAGGAAGCCCGGACTTTTTAGTAAAAGAAATGGCTGAGAGCTATGGAGTAACTGAATACAGAGCATCCTTGTATTTGAAAAATTCAGGAATGTACACTGGAGAAGTGGTTCCAATGTGGGATAAAAATAGTAAAAAGACTGTGATCGATGAAATTGTCGAACGTTATGAAATTGATGTCGATAATTCATACTGTTACGGTGATACTTCGGGTGATTTTTCTATGATTAATATGATGGGAAAACCAACAGCGATTAATCCTACCAAAGAGTTATTTGAACTAATAAGAGCTAACGAAAAAATAAATGAAAAAACCAAAATAATCATTGAAAGAAAAGATGTAATATACGAATTTCCTAAAAATGGTAAAATTTTGGATATTTAAAAAGCATAACAGACTCTCTTTACAGTTGTGAGGAGAGTTTTTTATATGAAGAGACCACAGAAAATTTTGAATTTCATCTGTGGTCTAAATTTTTACTCTAATTTTGTTTGAAATAATTTTTGTCGTATTTAAATGATCTAACAAGTTTTCCTATTTGGAATACTCTGTTATTAGGATCATTTGGCATATCACATGTCATCAAAGAAAGAATAGGTTTATTATCATATTTTTCAATTCTGTCGTCTTCTAACATATAAAATGCATATGAGTCAGTAACTTTTCTATCTACGATTTCATATTCGTAGATGTTCTTCTTATCGGTAATGTAAACTTTGGTACCTTTAGTTAAATCATACACTTTACTAAATAAAGAGCCATTTCTTTTCATGTAATGACCTGTTAGTGTGTAATTTTTTTCTCCCATTTTTTGGTCTTCTTTCATTGTAGCTGCACCACTTAACAAGTGTTCATCAGTTACTCCACGATGAATAGGTAAACTCAAATTATAATCAGGGATAATAATTTGTCCAATAACATTTTCTCCGCTTATAGCTGTAAAATTAAACAACGATGTAGTTGTGCTAATGGAGTTTACAGCGTCAAAGTCGTTTTTGAATTCCTTTTTATTATTTTGTTCCATTTCTGTGGATGATATATCTTTACTTATATCATTTTCACTATAATAGTTAGGTATTAATCTTGCTGCAAAATACAAAGCAAATAGTAGAATACCTATCGTCATTAAAAAAATTCCAAATTTCTTTCTCATATTCATCCTCTTTAATTTTTATTACGTAGAGTATTTTAACATATATTGAAATATAAGTAAATATCGATAAGAACGTATATTCAGAACGTATAAAAACATTGAAAGCATCATATATTAAAGATATTATTAATGTAGTGGAATGAAAGTGGAACAAAGTGGAGGGAAAAATGTTTATTAACGAATATTTTCATAATATTGACTCAAAAGGTCGCGTTATTATGCCCTCAAAGTTTAGGGATGAAATAGGAGAAGAATTCTACATTACAAAAGGTATGGATGAATGTCTTTTCGTATATCCTGTATCTGCTTTTATCCAAATGACAGAAAAGCTTAATAAATTGTCATTAACTAGAAGACAAGCAAGAGCGTTTTCAAGAGTGTTTTTTGCTGGTGCTAGTAATCAAGAAATTGATAAACAAGGAAGATTTTTGATTCCACAATCCTTGAGAAACTATGCAGATATCAAAAAAGAAGTTGCTATTATTGGAGTATCTAATCGTATTGAAATATGGGATAAAGAAAAATGGGAACAATATTCTAATGACTCTTCACTAAACTATGACGACTTAGCTGATGATTTAAATGATCTTGATTTGTAGGTGAATTATGGAATTCAAACATGTGCCAATTTTATTAAATGAATGCATCGAAAATTTGAATATTAGAGACGGAAAAGTTTATGTGGATTGCACTGTTGGAGGCGCTGGACATTCCAGAGAAATTGCAAAAAGAATTGGGAATGGTAAGCTAATTTGCTTTGATCAAGATGAAGACGCATTAACAGTAGCAAAAGAACGCTTAAAGGAATATGGAGATAAGGTTATCTTTATAAAGGATAATTTTAAAAATATTAAAAGCGATTTACAAAATATAGGAATTGAAAAAGTTGATGGAATTTTAATGGATATAGGTGTTAGCTCTTATCAAATCGATGAAGAAAGTAGAGGCTTTTCTTATATGCATGATGCGGTTTTGGATATGAGAATGGATCAAACTAATCCAGTTAGCGCCAAGGATATCGTCAACACGTATTCACAAGAAGATTTGGAAAATATTATTTTCAAATATTCAGAAGAAAAATGGGCGAAAAGAATTGCTCAGTTTATATGCAATGAAAGGGAAATTAAACCTATTAATACTACTTTCGAATTAGTGGAAGTCATCGAAAAAGCGATTCCTAAAAAAGTAAGAATGAATCAAAAAGGCCACAGTGCAAAGAAAACTTTTCAAGCAATTAGGATTGAAGTTAATAAGGAATTAGACGTTTTAGAACAAGCAGTTGGAGATTGCATAGATTTATTGAATCCTGAAGGTAGAATTTGCATAATAACGTTTCATTCTTTGGAGGATAAAATTTGCAAAGATATTTTCAAACAAAGACAAAAAGGTTGTATTTGTCCTCCAGAAATTCCGGTATGTGTTTGCAATCATAAGCCTGAAATTAAGATTATTACTAGAAAGCCGATAGAGCCTTCACCAGAAGAATTAAAACAAAATTCTAGGGCTAGAAGTGCAAAATTGAGAGTTGCTGAAAAGATTATTTGATAATTATATGATTTTATTAATAAATGGAGACAAAAATGGGTAATGCACAAAGAAAAATCGAAGTTTTTCCACAGTATGTAGAAAAAAAAGAATTTGAAGTAAAAAAAATTGAACAAACAAAAAAATTAAATAGACCTAGTAGAAAAACAAATTTTTTTTCTACTTTTAATAAAGTAATGATATGCGTGGTTATTTGTTTATCCATTTTGGTTATGAATCGTTATTCTAAGATTCAAAGCATGTCCAGTGAATTAAAAGAAGTAAAAGATCAGGTAATGCTTACAGAAGGCAACCGAGATGTGATAAAATCTCATATAGAAAGTAAATTAACTAGTAAAAATATTGAAGAAATAGCAAAAAATAATTTGGGTATGCAATTTCCTGAAAATGCTCAAATTATGTACTTAAAATTAGAGGAAAAATAATGAGAAGGCGCAATTTAAGCAAAGGAAAAATCAATAAAAATTTCAATAAAAACTACAATTCTCGTATTGTAGTTTTATTTTGTATACTGACAATTATTGTATTATTAATAGTTGGTAAATTGATTTATTTACAATTGACTCCTGCCGGAGATAAATACCGAAAACTATCGGCAAAACAAAGCACTAATACTATTAATATTGATGCTGAAAGAGGGAAAATATTAGATACAAATGGAGAGACATTGGCAGATAATGTGGTATCCAATAATTTGTATGTAAATGCTACTTATTTAAATGATCAATCGAAATCAAACTTAATTGATTCATTAGGAAAAACTTTAAGTATGAAACCTGAAGAATTAAGAAAAGTTTTAGACAGAAAGAAAACAGTTCTAGTTAAACCTTCATTATCAAAAACAGAAATAGAAAACATAAAAAAACTACCTATTAGTAATCAGAAATTTATTAGCGTCGTTTCTGAGAAAAAGAGATATTATCCAAATAAAGAAACGTTAGCACAAGTTTTAGGATTTACAAATGTAAATAATGATGGTGTTGTCGGATTGGAGAGCTTTTATAATGCTAAATTAAAAGGTAAACCAGGAAAAAGAATTCTGAACAGTTCAGTTAATCGATCGATTGATTTATCAGATGATAGTTCTGTGATTATTAATCCAGAAAATGGATATGATTTAAAAACAACTATAGATAGTACTATCCAAGGTTTTGTAGAAGATAGTTTAAAAGACATAGAGAATAATTTTAAACCAAAATCTGCGACGATAATCGTTATGAATCCAAATAATGGGGATGTTTTGGGTATGGGGTCTTATCCTAATTTTAATCCCAATGATCCTAAAACTCCGCTTTTAAAAGATCAAATGAATGAATTAAATGATTTGAAAAAAGAAAATGATGATGATAAAATCGGTGAATTTTATTTTAATATGTGGGAAAATAAAGCAACTTCATGGACTTATGAGCCGGGAAGTGTATTTAAAACTATAACTAGTGCGGCTGCAACTGAAGAGCATACAGCAACACAAGAATCATATTATTTTTGTAATGGATTTATCAGGGATATTCCAGGCGTTGTTATAAGATGCGAAAGATATTGGAATCCTCATGGTGACGAAACTTTTCAAGAAGCTTTTAACAATTCTTGCAATATTGCATATGTAAATATTGGCAGAGATTTGGGAAAAGCTAATATGCAAAAATACGTAAATGGTTTTGGGTTTAATCAAAAAACAGATATTGATTTACCGGCTGAAGAATTGGGAATAGCTCCGAAAAGCGTTAAAGACATCGACGCAGCAAGACTTGCTACGCTTTCTTATGGTCACGGTATTTCGGCAACGCCGATTCAAATGATAACTGCTTTAAACTCAATAGTAAACGGTGGAATGTTGATAGAACCACATGTTGCAAAGGAATTTATTTCAAAGGATACAAAAAAGGTAGAAAAAGTTCAGCCAAAAGTAAAAAGACAAATAATTTCTGCACAATCCTCAAAGCAAATTAATAAAATGTTGCAGGGAGTTGTAGATGATGGAAGTGGTAAAAAAGCTGCAATTCAAGGATTTGGAATCGGTGGTAAAACAGGAACAAGTATAAAAATCGAAGACGGCAAATACACTGACAGTAAAACAACTGCATCATTTTTTGGATCTTTTCCAACAGATCACCCAGAATACACTGTTTTAATCGTTGTAGATGAGCCTCAAAGAAAAAATGGCGGAAGTGCTGTATGCGCACCTTCTGCAGGTAAGATTTTCTCTAAAATTATAGAATATAAGAGAATAAATAAAACCAGACTGGATGCTGACGATTCAGATAAGGTTACTGTTCCAGAATTAGAAGGGCTTACATTGAAGTTAGCAGTTGATAAATTAAATTCGTTGGGATTAAAGTCTAAGGTTACAAATTCAAATTCGAATTTGAATTCAATTGTAAATTCTCAAGAAACAGCTGCATATTCTAAAGTGAATAAGGGAGATATAATTGAACTTACGACGGGAAGTGTAGAGGACTCAATGATTAGAATTCCTGAAATAGTAGGATTCACAGTTGAAGATTCTGTAGATACTTTAGAAAAATACGGTATTAAAAATATCGAAATCAAAAATGGTAAAAAAGGTAAAGTAGTAAAAACTGATCCTGAAGAAAACAAATTGATGGATCCAAAATCTTACATTAAAATTTATACTGAACAAGAGAAAAATACTGAAGAATAATTTTTTCGTGTGGTATAATAAATACTTATGAGGTATAAAATTGGACATAATTTGTGTTCATAATTTAAGGAGATAAATATGAATTTTAAAAGTGAAATTTTAATGTCGATGTTATTATCAATTGTAATTTCATTGATATTAGGAAAGTTTATAATCAAGATTTTAAGACAAAAACATATTGGTCAAGAAATCAGAGATGACGGCCCGAAATCACACTATTCGAAAGCCGGAACACCAACTATGGGAGGTATTATATTTATAATATCTACGTTGATTACTGTGATTGTATTTAGATTATTTAATAGTGAAGTTTTGTTGGCGATATATGGAATGCTTGCATTTGGAGCGATAGGTTTTATAGATGACTTCATGAAATTAGTAATGAAACGTTCATTGGGATTAAATGAAAAACAAAAACTTGTGTTACAACTTTTGTTTTCCATCATAGCTTGTTTTTTGATTAAACAAGTAAATCCAAATTTTACAAAACAAGTTATTCCTTTCTTCCATAAAACAGTAGATTTTGGAATAATAACTTATCCATTTTTGATTTTCGTAATGATGGGAACATCTAATGCTACTAATCTTACTGATGGATTAGATGGACTTGCAACTTCTGTATCAATTCCTGTGTTCATTGCTACAAGTATTATTTTGTACAACTTAAATTCTACAGCTAGTATATTCAGTATTATATTTGCTGGTAGCCTTTTGGGATTTTTGGTGTACAATTCAAATCCAG
This sequence comes from Finegoldia sp. P3-F-LR, assembly GCF_052932165.1. Classification (NCBI taxonomy): domain Bacteria; kingdom Bacillati; phylum Bacillota; class Tissierellia; order Tissierellales; family Peptoniphilaceae; genus Finegoldia; species Finegoldia sp. P3-F-LR. Next base: position 7,328 of record NZ_JBRFJE010000010.1, read on the forward strand.
CCAAAGTTTTTATGGGGGATACAGGTTCGATGGCTATAGGTGGCGCTTTGGTAATGATTATGGCTATGTACGGATTGAGTTTTTACTTAATTATTTTAGGATTTGTGTACATGATTGAAGTGTTATCAGTAATAATTCAAATGACTAGCTACAAATTGAGAAACAAAAAAAGAGTATTTTTGATGAGTCCAATTCATCATCATTATGAATTAAAAGGCTACAAAGAACAAAAAATAGTATCAACTTTTATGGTTGTATCAGTAATTACAAGTTTAATTACATTAATAGATATATTATAGGTGAATTATGGAAAAAATATTAGTATTTGGATTAGCCAGAACAGGAATATCAGCTCTAAAAACATTAAAATTAAAAGGATATGATTTGGGAGCTATTGATGATAATATTGACGAAGAGAAAACAAAAATATTAAATGAATTAGACGTTCAAATAGAGACTATAGATACTATTGATAAATACGATATTATTTTAAAAAGTCCTGGTATTAGAATGGATAATCCAGTGATATTAAAGGCGAATGAATTAAATATCGAAGTTGTTAGTGATTTGGAATTGGCACAAAGAATTTTTGAAGATATTAAAATTGTAGCAATTACTGGCACGAATGGAAAAACAACTACAACTTCGTTAATGACTAAAATGTTGAATGATTCAGGAAGAAAAGCTATATCAATAGGAAATATTGGTGTTGGAATGTTATGGGAAATTTATAACAGCGACAAAGACACATATTTTGTTATTGAATGTTCAAGCTTCCAACTAGAAAGTACGAAAAACTTTAAACCACAATATTCTTGCATAATCAATATTACTCCAGATCATATTGATTGGCACGGAAGTATGCAAAATTATGTAAACGCAAAAAGGAATGTATTAAAGAATCAAGACCATAATTGTTACACGGTACTTAATGTTGATGATGAATACTACGAAGAATGCAAAAATTTTACAAAATCAAATGTATATGATGTGTCTACTTCAAACGATGTGAAAAAAGGTTCATTCATCAAAGACGATTCAATATATTTTTCTGATTCAGATTGCAACAAAATAATTGACTTAAAAGATGTTAAATTAATAGGCTATCATAATTATCAAAATGTTCTATTCTGTGTTACTTTAGCAAAGCTGATAGGTATTAATGATGATAGTATCAGACAAACTTTAATGAGTTTTTCTGGTGTAGAACATAGGCTAGAATTTGTAAGAGAATTATCGGGAGTAAAATACTACAACGATTCTAAGGGAACCAATGTTGATGCAAGTGTTAAAGCAATAGAATCTTTTGATAAGAATGTTATTATATTAGCTGGTGGATACGACAAAAAAGTAAGCTTGGATAATTTTTTTATAGCTGGTAATAATAAGTTTAAAGCATTGATTTTAATGGGGCAAACTAGAGAGTTGTTCGAAAAAAAAGCAAAAGAATATGGATTTGAAAATATATTTTTAGTAGATGATATGAAACAAGCGGTTATTCAAGCTAATAAAATAGCTGAAAGTGGAGACGTGGTGCTACTTTCTCCAGCTAGTGCAAGTTGGGGAATGTACAATAACTATGAAGAAAGAGGAAATGAATTTAAAGAATTAGTAAAAAATTTGCGAGGATAGAAGCATGAAACTTTCAAAAGATGGGAAAGGTATCTTGTATATAACAATTTTCCTGACAATTTTTGGAATAATTATGGTACTAAGTTCAAGTTGGCCAACGGCAGTTAGTGAACATAGAGCTTGGTATTATTATGGACTAAGACAAGGAATTTTTGCATTGCCTGGTTTTATTTTCATGAAATTTACAAGTGTATTTAATAATGAGAATTACAAAAAAAATGCATTGTGGATATTTGCTTTTGCAATTTTATTGTGTATGCTTGTTTTTACACCGTTGGGAAAAGAAATAAATTACGCAAAACGTTGGATCAAGATTAAATCATTTAGCTTTATGCCATCGGATATTCTTAAATTTGCATCGATTAACTTAGCAGCAGCTATTGTATCACAAAATATCAATAAAATTAAAACCTTCAAAGAAGGGTTTTTGAGAATGATTATATTAGTTGCGATATCAGGAGGTGTTGTATTTATCCAGCCTGATTTATCAACAGCAATAGTAATTATAGGAAGTGTTTTTTGCGTATTTATGGTAAGTGGTTTAAATATTAGATACATTATATCTACATTTATAACTGCACTTGTATTTGGATACATAGCTATATTTAAAGTAAAAATAGGTTACAGTAGAATTGACAGGATTATAGCTTTTATTGATCCACTGGGGAATTTAGAAGATGAGGGATGGCAATTATCCCAATCGTTGGCAGCAGTGTCTAACGGTAGTTTTCTTGGCAGTGGATTAGGTATGAGTAAACAGAAATTTTTGTATTTATCCCAAGCTCATAATGACTTTATTTTTGCGATTATTTGTGAAGAATTTGGGTTTTTAGGAGCTTTGGTTTTAATTATTGCTTATTTTGCCTTCTTAGTTTTTGGAATCAGAATTGCGATGAAAACAAAATATATTTATTCAAGATTATTGGTTTCTGGAATACTTTTCGTAATCGGGATACAAGCGTATGTTAATATGACGGTGGTTACGGGATTAATTCCTCCAACAGGATTGACATTACCATTTATATCGTATGGTGGAACGTCTTTGATGATTATGTTGGCATTAGTAGGGATAATTTTAAATGTAGACAGAAACAATGAAGAGGAGAGACAATGAATATAATAGTATCTGGCGGCGGAACAGGTGGACATATATATCCAGCCATTTCATTAATTGAAGAATTAAAAAAAAGAGATAAAAATAATAAAATACTTTATGTAGGAACCGAAAAAGGATTGGAAAGTAGTATTGTTCCGAAATTGGGAATAGATTTTAAAACTATACATGTTAGAGGAATCCCTAGAAAAATAAATGCGAATTCTTTTAAAGCTTTGAAAGAATTATTCAAAGGATTAAAAGAAGCAAACAAAATTCTTAAAGATTTTAAACCAGATCTTGTTATTGGAACTGGTGGATATGTGAGTGGACCTATATTATACAAAGCCACTAAAACTAAAGCAAAGGTAGCTTTTCACGAACAAAATAGTTTTCCGGGAGTTACTAATAGGATATTATCAAGATATGTTGATAGATATTTTGTCACATTTGAAGAATCTATTAAATACTTCAAAAATCAAGAAAAAGCCGTAGTAACTGGTAATCCAATTAGGAACAGATTTACTGATATTGGAAAAAACAAAGATGTAGCAATTGAACAATACAAAATATCAGAAAACAAAAAAGTTGTATTCATATTTGGCGGATCAAATGGTTCTGAAATATTAAACAAAGCAACACTTGATATGGTTGATAAAATATCTAATCAAGATGTATTTGAGGTAATTTTAGCTACAGGTAAATTAAATTACGATGAGTTTATACAAAAATCAGGAAATGACATTAGAAATTTACACATCTATCCATATATAGATGACATAGATAAAGCTTATTCTGTGTCTGATTTGATCGTTACAAGTAGTGGGGCTATAACACTAGCTGAACTATCCTTCTTGGGGAAAGCGTCAATACTTGTTCCAAAAGCATATACAACAGAAAATCATCAAGAACACAACGCAAGAGCATTTGAAAAAATAGGAGCAAGTAAGGTTATATTGGAAAAAGACGTGAATGCTAATACCCTATTTGACCAAATAAATGAAATACTAAGTGATGATAAATTGTTACAAGAACTTTCAGAAAACTCGAAGAAAATGTCTTATCCAACTGCTTGTAAAGATATTGTAGATGAACTTTACAGATTGGTAGAACAAGATGAGAAAGCATAGAGTAGTAATTATTGTAGCAATATCGCTATTGATTGGACTCATAGCGTATTTATGTGCTACACTTGACTATTTTTCAATAAAAAAAATCACAGTTAAAAACAATAAAATAGTAAAAATATCTGAAATAAAAGATTATGCTAATTACTCATTAGGCGAAAATATTTTTAGATTTAATAAGAAAAAATTACAGGAAAAGATTAATAAAGATATTTATATTAGAAATGCAAATATCAAGAAGATTTATCCAAATACTATTGAAATAACAGTGGAAGAGGCAAATGATATTTGTTATTTTGAAGTTGGAAAAGATAAAATTTTCGTAGATTCAGATTTTAAAATTGCAAAGAACAAGGATAGAATAGACTATTCAAAAATTGTTAAAATTGTTGGAGCAAATGAAAATCTGTTAAAAATTAGTAATTTAAAATCAGACGAAAAATTTTATGAGTTTTTGTATAATCTTTATTCACACAAAATTTTAGAACAATTAACTGAAATTAACGTCGTAAATTCAAACGATGTAACCATGGTTACAAAAAACGAAATAAAAGTGTTTTTTGGAGATTTAAATGACTCAGAGAAGAAATCAAATAATATTTCGAAGATTTTAAAAGAAATTAGTACTAAAAGTATAAACACAAAAATACTAGATACTAAAGATCCTCAAAAACCATTTTTGATAAAAGAAAATCCAGAACAAACTGAGTAATTACAGTTTTGGAGTTTGCCTTGAAAAAAGATTTTATAAGATGCATAAAAAATATGGTGTATTTATAATACATTGGTGTATTATTAGTTTTATGATTTTAAAATTATATCAAACTCAAAGAAAGAGCAACAAACTTCAAAAATGTTAGAGATACAAATCAACATAGCTAAATATAGCTGAAAATAATTAAATATAATAAAGATTAAACTACAGGTACAAAACAAATGAGAAGTGAAAAACGCTAAATGTCATTAAAAATATTGTTGAACTTGTAGTATAATTAAGTTAAAGAGATTAAAAGGAATTTTAATTACAAATTAGGAGGATGTTATGACTTTTGATATGGAACTAGAAGATAATGATTTAGCCAAAATCAAAGTAATTGGTGTTGGTGGCGGCGGAAATAATGCCGTAAAGAGAATGAAAGAAGAAGGTTTGCAAGGTGTAGAATTTGTTGCAGTTAATACTGACAAACAAATTTTAAATAATTTAGATATTAATACTAAATTGCAAATCGGAAGCAAGATTACAAAGGGTTTGGGAGCCGGAGCTAATCCTGCAGTTGGTATGAAAGCTGCTGAAGAAAGTAGAAACGAAATCGAAGAAGCACTTGACAAAACAGACATGGTATTTGTAACTGCTGGTATGGGTGGTGGAACTGGTACTGGTGCTGCACCAATAGTTGCTCAAATTGCAAAAGAAAAAGGAATACTTACAGTTGGTGTTGTAACAAAACCATTTACATTCGAAGGAAGAAAAAGACAAATGCAAGCTGAACAAGGTATCGAAGCTTTGAAGGGAAAAGTTGATACTTTGGTAATTATTCCTAACGATAAATTGTTACAAATTTCCGATAAGAGAACTACAATGTCTGAAGCTTTCATGATGGCTGACGAAGTTCTAATGGATGGTATTCAAGGTATCTCTGATTTAATCGCTGTACCTAACTTAATCAACTTAGACTTTGCAGATGTTAGATCAATTATGTTAAACCAAGGTATTGCTCATATGGGTATTGGTAAAGCAAACGGAGATAATAGAGCAATGGAAGCTGCTAAACTTGCAGTTAAATCTCCTTTATTAGAAACATCAATTGGTGGAGCAAAAGCTGTGTTAATTAACGTTACTGGAAAAGAATTAGGATTATTCGAAGTTAATGAAGCTGCAGAATTAATTAGAGAAGAAGTAGATCCAGATGCTAATATTATATTTGGTGCTGGTATCGATGATTCACTAGGAGATGACATCAAGATTACTGTTATTGCAACAGGATTTGATTCTGACAATCCAATGGCTAACAAATTAAAATCAAACAAAAAATCTGATTCAGTTTCTCAAAAATCAGAAGAAACTTCTGAAAAAGATTACGACGATATAGAAATACCTTCATTCTTGAAGAGAAGAGGATTCTAATGAAATGTCCGTTCTGTAATGCATCTGATACAAAAGTTGTAGATACTAGAGCATCGGAAGATGATAAGATAGTTAGACGAAGGAGAGAATGTATTTCTTGTCACAAAAGATTTACCACTTATGAAAGATATGATTTTAATAACCTTACAGTGGTAAAAAAAGATAAAAACAGAGAAGCTTTTGATAGGGATAAAGTGTATCGTGGAATGAAAAAGTCTTGTGAAAAAAGACCCGTTCCAGATTCAGTGTTGCTTGAGGCTACTAAAGAGATAGAAGTTGAATTAACACATAGCAATAAAAGGGAGGTAGATTCATCTGAAATAGGTGAATTAATAATGAAAAAGCTTAAGAAGATTGACAAGGTGGCATATATTCGTTTTGCTTCTGTGTATAGAGAATTTACAGATGTTAAATCTTTTAACGAGGAAATATCAAAATTAGATAATGAATAAGGTCGGGTGATTATCCGACCTTTAATTTTTATTTAACGATATTTAGTTTTTGTGGTAAGATATAAATAAAATAAATGTTAAAGGGGAAATATTTTGGATTTATTTGAATATAATTTACAATTACAAAAAGAAAATAGTTCGCCGTTAGCAAATAGACTCAGACCTAAAAGTTTGGATAAATATTTTGGGCAATCCCATGTGGTTGGAGAAGGAAAGCTTTTGAATAGGTTGATAAAGGCTGATAAAATTCCTTCCATGATTTTTTATGGGCCTCCCGGAACTGGAAAAACAACCTTGGCAGAAATAATTTCGAACCAAACTAATTCGTTGTTCGAAAGATTATCTGCTATTTCTAGTGGAGTTAAAGATATTAGAGAAGTCATTTCAACAGCTAAAAATAATTTGAGTATGTATAATAAAAAAACCGTTTTGTTTATAGACGAAATTCACAGATTTAATAAATCGCAACAAGATGCATTGCTTGGATATGTTGAAGACGGTACAATTACACTGATAGGCGCTACTACAGAAAATCCATTCTTTGAAGTTAACAAGGCTCTTTTATCTAGATGTCAAATTATCGAGTTGAAACCGTTGACTGATACAGATATTAGAAATATCATAGAAAATGCGCTTACAGAAGATAAAAAGCTTAGAGAAATGAACATTCAATTTGATGAAAAAGCAATTGATGTTCTTGTCAATTCTGCAAATGGAGATGCAAGAAGTGCCTTGAATGCTTTGGAAATTGCAGTCGAAAGCTCAGATTTAGTTAATGGATGTTTAATCATAGATGAAGATGCGATAAAAAATTCGGTATTTAAACCTGTGTTGAAATATGACAAAGAAGAAGATCACTATAATGTTATATCGGCATTCATTAAATCTATGAGAGGTTCTGATATTGACGCAGCTTTGTATTACTTAGCAAGAATGATTGAAAGTGGAGAAGATCCTAAATTTATTGCTAGAAGAATGGTGATTTTTGCATCAGAAGATATTGGACTAGCAAATCCAGAAGCTTTGACTGTCGCTATTAATGTGTTCAATGCAGTTAATTTAATAGGGTTACCAGAATGTAGGATAAATTTATCGAATGGTGTAATTTATCTTGCATCTAGTGAGAAATCTAATACGTCTTATGTCGCAATTGACAAGGCTTTGGAAGATATTCGACAAAATAAGATTTACGATGTTCCTAGTCATTTAAAAGATGCGCACTATAGTGGAGCAAAATCATTGGACAGAGGGATTGGATACAAATATCCACATAATGATGATTCGTATCAACAATATTTACCAGACGAATTAAAAAATCAAAAATATTACGATCCAAAAGATATTGGACATGAAAGCAAAATATATAAAAAAACGAGGAGTAAAGAATGATATTAATTAAAGATTTGATTAAAGATTACGAAAAGTATTCTGACAAAGAAGTTGAAGTTGGAGGTTGGACTAAAAACTCAAGATTCAGTAAGAATGTTGGTTTTATTGAACTAAACGATGGAACTTTCTTCAATCCAGTTCAAATAGTAGTAGGAAAAGATAATGAAGATTTTGAAAAGTGTGAAAAGTTAAAATTAAGCTCAGCAATTATTGTTATTGGTAAATTAGTTTTGACTCCAAATTCTAAACAACCTTTTGAAATTCAAGCAGAAAAAATTATAGTTGAAGGGGAATCTACAGATGATTATCCACTTCAAAAGAAGAGACATACTTTTGAATTTTTGAGAACAATATTACATTTAAGACCAAGAACAAATACATTTAATGCTGTATTTAGAGTTAGAAGTAGATTAGCATTTGCTATTCATAAATTCTTTAATGAAAGAGGATTTGTATATGTTCATACTCCAATAATAACCGGTAGTGATGCTGAAGGCGCTGGAGAAATGTTCAGAGTTACAACATTAGATTTGGATAATATCCCAAAAGATGACGATGGAAATGTTGATTTTTCACAAGATTTCTTCTCAAAATCTACTAACTTAACTGTAAGTGGTCAATTACAAGCAGAAGCTTACGCATTAGCATTTAGAAATGTGTATACATTTGGACCAACTTTCAGAAGTGAACACTCTAATACTCCTAGACATGCTGCAGAATTCTGGATGATGGAACCTGAAATATGTTTTGCTGATTTGGATGATGTATGCAATTTGGCTGAAGATATGGTTAGATATATCATAAAAGATGTTATGGAAAATTGTGAAGAAGAAATTAAATTCTTCAACAGTTTTGTAGACAAGAACTTAATTGAAAGATTAACAAAAGTTGCCAATAAATCATTCAAAAAATTAACTTATACTGAAGCTGTTGAAATTTTACAAAAATCAGGAGAAAAATTTGAATATCCTGTTGAATGGGGAATGGATTTACAAACAGAACACGAAAAATATTTGAGTGAAAAAGTTGTTGACGGGCCGGTATTTGTTACTGATTATCCAAAAGAAATCAAGGCATTCTACATGAGACTTAACGACGACAACAAAACAGTTGCTGCAACAGATCTTTTAGTTCCAGGAATTGGTGAATTAATTGGTGGAAGTCAAAGGGAAGAAAGATACGAATTGTTGGATAAGAAAATGGATGAATTAGGATTCAACAAAGAAGAATACAAATGGTATCTTGATTTAAGAAAATACGGCGGAGTTAAACACGGTGGATTTGGTTTAGGTTTTGAAAGAATGGTTATGTATATGACTGGAATGTCAAACATAAGAGATGTCATTCCATTCCCTAGAACTGTTGGACATTGTGAATACTAATATTGAATTTAATTCTGTTATGTGATATCATAATAGTAAGTTTTTATAATAGTATTTGAATAAAAGTAGTAAATAATTAAAAATTTTCAGAGAATTGGTGGTTGGTGCGAATCAATATTTGAGATTATTGAACTTGTTTATTAATAGAATATTCGTATATCTGCGTTAAAGATTTGAGTGGGATTAACCAATAAGAGTGGTACCGCGGAATTTTATTTCGTCTCTTCTTTGTAAGAGGCGAATTTTTTATTATTTGGAGGTAAAAATGGATAGATATAATCCGAATTCAATTGAGAAAAAGTGGCAAAAATATTGGGAAGAAAACAAAACTTTTAAGACTTCTGATGATAAGTCAAAAGAAAAATTCTATGCATTAGTAGAGTTTCCTTATCCTTCTGGACAAGGACTACACGTAGGCCATCCAAGACCATATACTGCATTGGATATCGTTTCAAGAAAAAGAAGAATGCAAGGATATAATGTTTTGTATCCAATGGGTTGGGATGCATTTGGACTTCCTACAGAAAATTTTGCTATTAAAAATAAAATAAGACCTGAAATTGTTACAGAAAATAACATCAAAAACTTCAAAAGACAGATGCAATCAATCGGTTTTTCTTTTGATTGGGACAGAGAAATAAACACAACAGACCCAGATTATTATAAATGGACTCAATGGATTTTTATCCAAATGTTTAAAAAAGGACTTGCATATAAAAAAGAAATGCCTATTAACTGGTGTCCTTCATGTAAAACAGGACTTGCAAATGAAGAAGTAATAAACGGTCATTGCGAAAGATGTGGTGGAGAAGTAATCAGAAAAGTTAAGAATCAATGGATGCTTAAAATAACTGAATACGCTGATAGACTTATAGATGATTTAAAAGATGTTGATTATTTGGATAGAATAAAATCTCAACAAATAAACTGGATTGGAAGATCATACGGTGCAGAAATTAAATTCCCATTAAAAGAAGTTGACGAAAAAATTACTGTTTTTACAACAAGAGCAGATACTATATTTGGTGCAACTTACATGGTTATTTCTGTTGATCATCCTTTGATTGAAAAATATAGTGATCAAATTAAAAATATCGAAGAAATTAGAAGCTACAGACAAGAAGTAGCTAAGAAATCGGAATTAGAAAGAACAGATTTATCTAAAGAAAAGACAGGATACAAAATTGATGGCTTAACAGCAATCAATCCATTGACTAACAAAGATATCCCAGTTTATGTATCAGATTATGTATTGATGACTTATGGAACAGGCGCTATTATGGCAGTTCCTGCGCACGATGACAGAGACTATGAATTTGCTAAAAAATTTAACATTGAAATGATTCCTGTAATTGAAGGATCTGACATAGAAAACTCTGCATTCACCGAAACAAACGAAGGAAATCTTATTAATTCTGAATTTTTGAATGGCTTGAGTGTAAACGAAGCAAAACAAAAAATGTATGAATACATTGAAGAAAAAGAAATAGGTCACAAGAAAACAAACTACAAATTAAGAGATTGGGTTTTTTCTAGACAAAGATATTGGGGAGAACCAATTCCATTGGTTTATTGTGAACATTGTGGATGGGTTCCTTTGGAAGAAAAAGATTTACCATTAGCATTGCCTAAGGTCGATAATTATGAACCAACAGATAATGGAGAATCACCACTATCAAATATAGATGAATTTGTTCACACAAAATGTCCAAAATGCGGTAGAGATGCTGTAAGAGAAACTGATACTATGCCACAATGGGCAGGATCTTCTTGGTATTATTTGAGATATACTGATCCTAATAATGATGAAGCGATAGCAAGTAAAGAAAACTTAGACTATTATGTTCCAGTTGACTGGTATAACGGTGGGATGGAACACACTACACTTCACTTATTGTATTCAAGATTTTGGCACAAGTTCTTGTATGATATTGGAGTAGTTCCTACAAAAGAACCATATATGAAGAGGACTAGCCATGGAATGATTTTAGGTGACAACAACGAAAAAATGAGTAAGTCTCGTGGTAATGTTGTAAACCCAGATGATATCGTCAGAGATTTTGGTGCAGATACTTTGAGATGTTATGAAATGTTCATTGGAGATTTTGAAAAATCAGCTCCTTGGTCTGAAAATGGAGTTAAAGGTTGTAGAAAATTCTTAGATAAAGTATGGAGAACACAAGAATTAGTAGATGAAGATTCTAATTTTGAAAAAATGGAAACTTTAACGCATCAAACTATTAAAAAAGTAAGTGAAGATTATGAAAATTTAAAATTTAATACAGCAATCGCTCAACTTATGACATTTTTGAATGAATTCAACAACTTAGATAAAATTTCTAAAGAACAATATAAGATATTCTTGATATTATTAAATCCTGTTTGCCCTCATATAACAGAAGAAATTTGGCAAAGAATGGGATATGAAGGATATGTTCACGAAGCTAGTTGGCCAGAATATGATGAATCAAAGACGATATTAGATGTAATAGAACTTCCTATACAAGTAAATGGTAAGCTTAGAACAACTGTAGAGATAGGTAGAGATGCTTCTGAAGATGAAGTTTTTGAAAAAGCTATCAAGGATGATGTTGTAGCAAAATATCTTGAAAACAAAAATGTTATTAAGAAAATTTATGTAAAAGGTAGAATTTTTAATATAATTGTTAAATAATTTTGGTAATAGTAGATTGAGTTTTCTTAATCTACTATTATTATTGCAATAGGATATTTACACAACTATTTTACTATGATAAAATTTATCATAAATAGGAGGGCTTATGAGATTATCTACTAGAGGAAGATACGGGCTTGCGGCTATGATATATTTAGGCAAAAAATATGGAGATAATCCTGTTAGTTTAAATGAAATATCTAAAGCCACAGGACTTAGTAATAATTATTTAGAACAACTTATACGAGAATTGAAAAAACAAGATTTGGTGATTTCAGTTAGAGGTGTGCAAGGTGGTTATTTATTGAAAAAATCTCCAAAAGAAATTTCAGTAGCTGAAATTTTGGAGTGTTTAGAAGAGTTTTTTGGAGTGACAGAATGCTCTGTAGTTCCAGGACTTTGTTCAAGAGAAGACACTTGTCCATCTAGGCTTATTTGGACTCAAATGCATGATGATATGATTAACAGTATAAAAAACGTGAGTTTGCAAGATTTAATTAGCAAAGAGAAATAGATATGCTTATTAATTCTGAATTTTTGCGAAATGCATTAATATTTATAACTATTATTTTCATGGTTTTTGGAACTTATTTTCTGATTACTGTGGGAAATAGTAAAGTAGACGAAAAATACAAAATTGTATTTAATTTTCATAAAATAAAAAAGACTACAATACTAATACTTATATTGCTGGGAATTGCAGCTTTATTTTCAAAATATCCAATTATATATCATACAATTAATACTTTATTGATAGGAATAGTGCTTTCATATATTATAAATCCTTTGGTAAAATATATTGAAAAAAAAGGAGTTAAAAGATCAATAGCTATTTTAATCATTTACGTTATAGTAATCCTCTTGATTATTTTATTGGGGATGATTGTCGTTCCACAAACTATACAACAAATTAAAAAAATGATAATAAGCTTACCTGGCTTTATGTCGGATATTTCTGTGAAACTAAATGCTATCAACAATAAAATATTTAAAGAATATCCTAACATTAGCAAAATTATGTCCAATGCAATGCAAACAATTAACCAAAAGCTTGGAACTATCCAAACTTCTATACTGGACAAATTATCCCAAACTGGAGATGTTACGGGAAATATATTCAGCAATTTACTCAGAATTGTTTTAGTTCCAGTTGTAAGTTTTTATATGTTATTAGATAAAGAAAAGTGCATTGACTTTATAATGGGATTCATACCAAATGAAAATAAAGATAAATTTTTGAGTATTTGTTCTGATATGGATAAAGCTTACAGTGAATTCATTCGTGGTAGATTAATTATGGCAATTTTCGTTGGAGTATTGACTGCAATTGCCTTAATCATTATGAAAGTCGATTTTGCGATAATAATTGGAATACTTACTATGGTTGGCGATATTATTCCATACATTGGTCCTTTTATAGCGGTTACTCCAGCCTTTATCTTGGCTTTTTTGGACAGCCCTTTAAAAGCGGTGGTTGTAGTAATTGTATTTGTTTCTATTCAATGGGTTGAAAATAATATTCTTGCTCCTAAATTATTAGGTTCAAAAATTGGCATTAATCCATTGTTAGTAATTGTTAGTTTGATTATAGGTGGAGGAATGTTTGGAGTTGTAGGTATGATACTTTCAGTTCCATTCGTTGCTACAGTTAAAATATTATATTTACATTTTAAGGATAAAATTAAAATGTTTTTTAAAAATTAGTGAGGTTATAATGAAAGATTATGGTTTAAATGAAATTAGAAAAAAATTCTTAGATTATTTTGGGGAAAGGGGACATCTTGTTATTAAATCATTTCCTCTTATACCACAAGATGATAAAAGTCTTCTACTTATAAATGCTGGTATGGCTCCTTTGAAGAAGTATTTTACAGGTGAGAAAAAACTAAAAAAAGACAGAGCAACATCTTCACAAAGATGTATCAGAACAGCTGATATTGACGAAGTAGGAAAGACTCAAAGACATGGTACTTTCTTTGAAATGCTTGGTAATTTCTCTTTTGGAGATTATTTCAAAAAAGAAGCTATTACATGGGCTTGGGACTTCTTGACAAATGAATTAGAAGTACCAAAAGATATATTGTGGATAACTGTATATGAAGAAGACGAAGAAGCTTACAATATTTGGGTAAATGATGTAGGAGTTAGTCCAGAAAGAGTTGTTAAATTAGGAAAAGCTGACAACTTCTGGGAACTAGATCAAGGACCTTGTGGACCATGTTCTGAAATTCACGTAGATAGAGGATTTGAATTTGACCCTAGAGAAGATGCAAAACCAGGTGATGAGGGCGAAAGATTCTTGGAAGTATGGAATTTGGTATTCACACAATTCAACAAAACTGCTGATGGAAAATACGAAAGAATTGCTCATCCAAATATAGATACTGGTATGGGTCTTGAAAGAATTACAATGGTTTTGGAAAATGCTGATAATATTTTTGAAATTGGACTTGTAAAGGATATAATCAAAACTATTGAAGAAATTTCAGGCGTAAAATACAAGGAAAATCATCAAAATGATGTATCAATCAGAATTATTGCTGACCACGTACGTGCTATGACATTTTTGATTTATGATGGTGTAATTCCAAGTAATGAGCAAAGAGGATATGTACTAAGAAGACTTATAAGAAGAGCTTGTAGACACGGAAAATTATTGGGAATAAACGATAGTTTTATAGAAAAAGTTATAGATTCTTGCATTAAAGTTTATGAATCTGGATATCCTGAATTAAAAGAAGAAAGAGATAGAATTGTAAAAATAGCTAATGCTGAAGAAAAGAAATTCCAAGAAACTTTGGATTTAGGTTTGAGTATTTTGGATTCTATGCTAAAAGAAACTGAATCAGATGTGTTTAGTGGAGAAAATGCATTTAAATTATATGACACTTATGGATTCCCTATAGATTTAACTAAGGAATTGGTTGGTGAAGTCAACAAAACTGTAGATGAAGATGAATTCAAAAAGTTAATGGAAGAACAAAAACAAAGAGCTAGAGGATCAAGAAATGAATCTAACATGGGTTGGTCTTCTGACAAAAAATATGGCGAAGGACTTCCTGAAACAAAATTTGATGGATATGATTCCTTAAAAGATGAAAGTGAAGTTATCGAAATCTACGGTGAAAATGATAATAATTTAAATGCTGAAGATATGGGTATAATAGTATTAGACCGTACAACTTTCTATGGAGAAGGTGGAGGTCAAGTAGGTGATAAGGGAATTATCTATAATGATAATTTCAAAGCTGAAGTTTACGACACGAAAAAAACTGGAAAGAAAGTATTCTTGCATTACGTAAAAGTTATCGAAGGAAGCTTAAATGTAGGCGATAAAGTTACAATCGAAGTAGATGAACTTAATAGAAGAGATATTATGAAAAATCACTCTGCTACACACTTATTGCATCAAGCATTAAAGGATGTTGTAGGAGATCACGTTAATCAAGCAGGTTCTTATGTTGATGGAGAAAGATTAAGATTTGATATTACACATTTTGAAGCAGTTACTAAAGAACAATTAGAAAAAGTTGAACAAATTGTCAATGAAAAAATAGCTTTAGGTATTCCTGTAAAAATTGATGAAATGTCATTAGAACAATCTCAATCAATTGGAGCTAGAGGTCTTTTCGAAGATAAGTATCAAGATGTTGTAAGGGTTGTTCAAATGGGAGATTATTCTAAAGAATTATGTGGAGGAACTCACGTTAAGACAACAAGTGACATTCAAATGTTGAAAATACTTTCTGAATCAAGTGTAGCTGCAGGTGTCAGAAGAATTGAAGCAATTACTGGTCGCGCAGTATACAAATATTTAAAAGATAGAGATAGTTTGATTGATATTGTTAAGCATTCGTTAAAGGCAACTAATGAAGATGAAATCACAAGAAGAATTGAAATGAACACTGAAGAAATTAAAGAATTGAAGAAAAAACTTAAAGATATAACAAATAAGGATTTATCTTCAAATATTGATTCAGTTATTGAGGATGCTGTAGACATTGACGGCACAAAAGTTTGTATATTTGAGTTAAGTGGGTTGGACAATAATTCTTTTAGAGATTTTGGAGAAAATATTAAATCAAAATTAGAAGATGGTGTTGTAATACTAGCTAATTCAGATGAATCAAAAGTATCATTTATAACTTTAGTTACGGACTTAGCAGTTAAGAAAGGTGTATTTGCTGGGGACATTGTAAGAGAAGTTGCCAAAGTATGCGGTGGAAATGGCGGCGGACGTAAAGATTTTGCACAAGCTGGTGCAAAAGATAACTCTAAAGTTGATGAAGCACTACAAAAGGGAATTGAAACAGTAAGATCAAAAATTAATGCTTAAAGGAGGCAAAAAATGGAAGGTAAGGATTTAAACCATACGGTTAGATTTGAAGCATCAAAACTTGAACAGAAATCAATAAAGGAAACTTTGAAGAAAGTTTACCAAGCTTTAGAGGAAAAAGGATATGATCCTAAAAATCAAATTATTGGATATATATTATCAGGTGATCCTACTTACATTACAAGCTTTAATAATGCGAGAAATTTGATTAGACAAATAGATCGAGATGATTTATTGGGAGAAATGTTAGAAGTTTATTTGAACGAAATAGATAAATAAAGGATAATGTAGAGCTGTTACTTGTAACAGCTCTCAAAATATGTAAATAATTATGGAAAGATATATTGGACTTGATGTGGGAGATAGAACTATTGGTATCGCCATAAGTGATCCATTCTTATTGACTGCCCAATCTTTGATGACTATTAATAGAAAAAGCAAGATTGAAGACATAGAAATCATAAATGATATAATTAAAGAAAAGGAAGTCAGTAAAATTATAGTAGGTCTACCTAAAAATATGAATAATACTATTGGCCCTCAAGCAAAAAAAGTTAAAACATTTGTAAAAGAACTAAGAAAACACACTGATCTAGATATTGAATATGTTGACGAGAGACTAACAACTGTTAGTGCTACAAGAGTTCTGATAGAACAAAATGTCTCAAGAAAAAAAAGGAAAGATGTAATTGATAGTGTTGCAGCTACTTATATTCTGCAAACTTATTTGGATATGGGAAGATAATTATGGAAACTATAAAATTATACGATGAAAACAACAATGAAAAAGAATTTAAAATAATCAATACATTTGGTATGGACGATGATAATTATTGCGTATTAGAAGATGTATCAAATGGTGAGAATGTTATTTTGAAATATATTGAAAATGATGAACAAGTTGAATTTATTGGATTAGAAAATGAACAAGAATTAAACGATGCTATCGAAATATACGAAGATCTAATGAATTCACAAAAGGAGCAATAATGAACATAGAAACATTGAAAACTAGGCTAATCAATGCCGGATACAAAGTTACTAAGCAAAGAGAAGTAATTTTTGAAGCATTGTTAGAAAATATGGATTCACACCTATCTCCGGAAGAATTGAACGAAATAGTAAGCAAAAAAGATCCGGAAATTGGTATAGCTACGGTTTATAGAACTTTATTAATTTTTGAAGAACTTAACTTGGTTTACAAGTTAGATTTTGATGATAAAAGATATAGATATGAATTGGTTGATGAGGATGAAGACCACCATCATCACCATATAATATGCACAAATTGTGGTAAAGTTGACGAAGTAAAATACGATTTATTGGAAGATATCGAAAAGCAAATCAGCAAAGATTACAACTTCGATATCCAAAATCACGATTTAAAGTTTTATGGAATATGTTCTGATTGCCAAGAAAAAATTAAAAATGAGGAGAAATAAATGGCAAAAAAGAATATTGATAAATTAAAAGTTATTCCACTAGGAGGACTTAACGAAATAGGAAAGAACATGACAGTAATTGAATACAAAGATGATATTATTGTTGTGGATTGTGGAATGACATTTCCAGATGAAGAAATGTTGGGAGTTGATATAGTAATCCCAGATATTTCTTATCTAGAAAAAAACAAGGAAAAAATCAGAGGCATTGTAATTACTCACGGTCACGAAGATCATATCGGGGCAATTCCTTATGTATTAAAAAAATTAGACGTTCCTGTTTATGGTACAAAACTTACAATGGGACTTTTAGAAAACAAAATATTGGAGCACAAGTTAAGTTTGAAGTCACTTCACACAGTTGATTATAAGAAATCAATAAAACTTGGAGCATTTAGCGTAGAATTTGTAAAAGTATGTCACTCAATTCCTGATGCTGCAAGTTTATCTATAACAACTCCTGTGGGAGTTTTGTTCTTTACTGGTGATTTTAAAATTGACTACACTCCAATTGATAACAATAGAATGGATTTTGGTAGAATTGCTGCCATTGGAAACAAGGGTGTCCTTGCACTTTTTGCTGATAGTACAAATGTTGAAAGACAAGGCTATACTTTAAGCGAAAAAAGCGTTGGAAAAACATTTATAAATTTATTTGATGATGCACCTGCTAGAATAATTGTAGCTACTTTTGCGTCTAATGTTCACAGAATTCAACAAGTTATTTCAGCAGCTGAGCATTTCAATAAGAGAGTGGCGCTTTCGGGCAGATCAATGATCAACACTGTTAATGTAGCTCGTGAGTTGGGATACATTAAAGTTAATGAAAAAACTATTATTGATATAAATGATATCAATAGGTACCGTCCAAACGAAATAGTTCTTCTAACAACTGGTTCTCAAGGGGAGCCTATGAGTGCAATGACAAGAATGGCTAATGGAACTCATAGAAAAGTCCATTTGGATCCAACAGATACTGTTATTTTATCTGCAACACCAATTCCAGGAAATGATAATCAAGTTAGCTCAGTTATCAATAAATTAATGGAAATGGGAGTAAAAGTTATTTATTCTTCATTGGCTGATGTGCACGTAAGTGGACACGCTTGTCAAGAAGAATTAAAGTTGATGCATTCGTTAGTTAGACCTAAATTTTTCGTTCCACTTCATGGTGAAATGAGACATTTGAAATGTCATGCGAATTTAGCACTTGATCTTGGAATGAAAGAAAAAGATATAGTTATCGCTGATAATGGTAATACTATAGAATTTACAAGAAAAAGTATTAATCTTGTAGACACTAAATTTGCAAGTAATATTTTAGTAGATGGACTTGGAGTAGGCGATGTAGGAAATGTTGTATTACGAGATAGACGACATTTATCAGAAGATGGACTAATAGTTGTAGTAATTACTTTAGATGCTAGAAATAAAGAAGTTATAGCTGGTCCTGACATCATTTCAAGAGGATTTGTATATGTTAAAGAAAATAATGATTTAATGGAAGATTGCAAATCTGTTGTCCAAAAAGTCCTAGATGAATGTTATACAAAAAATATATATGACTGGTCTACTCTTAAACACAATATAAGAGAAACACTAAAGAAATTCTTGTATCAAGAAATTAAGAGAAATCCAATGATATTGCCAGTAATAATGGAGGTATAATATGGAATATAAGAAAAAAGCTGAAGAATTAGCACAAATGTTGAACAATTCTCAAGAGTTTCAAGAGCTCAAAAAACTTCACAAAGAAGTTTATAAAAAGAATGAAACTAACAAAAATATGATAGATGATTTTAAAAAGCATTTATTTGAATATCAATTAAAAATCCAACAAACAGGAAAAGAAGATCCTGAAGATGTACAGAAACTTCAAAACTTACAAAATATTATCATGACAAATCACGATATAGCAGCTTATTTACAAGCAGATGCAAGATTTTCTATGATTTTGAAAGATGTCTACGATGCATTAGAAGGTGGCATAAAATTAGAAGATGAATAGTATTGTAAATGAACAACTACAAGATTATTTAAGACAATTATCAAAAAGTAACGATGAAACTATTTTAGAACTAGAAGAATTTGCTAAGAATAATCATATACCGATAGTTGAACCAGAGGTTAGACAGCTATTAAAGATGATTTTACTGATGGAACAACCAAAATCTATTTTAGAAATAGGCACAGCTATTGGTTACAGCTCGATTATTATGAAAAAAACTTGTCCTGATGCAAAGATTACTACAGTTGAAAATTATCAAAAAAATGCAAACTTTGCTAGGGAAAACTTCAAAAAGTACGGCTATGATGATATCGAATTGATATTTGGCGACGGATATGAAGTAATGAAAAATATGGATACAAAATTTGATCTGATATTTATCGATGCTGCTAAGGGACAATATATAAAATATTTTGAAGAAGCTGTACGATTATCTAACAAAAATTCAGTTATTGTATGTGATAATGTTTTGTTTAGAGGAATGGTATGCGAAAAAGAATTCTATGAACATAGACACAGAAAGATAACAATTGTTAAGAGATTAAGAGAATTTTTAGAAATTATTTCTGATAGTTCAAAATACGATACAACTATAATTCCAATAGATGATGGAATGAGCATAACTAAATTAAAATAGCGATAGTCGGAAGTCTATGATTTCCGACTATTTTTGAGGAGATTAAATGAAAAAAGTTGAGTTATTAGCACCGGCAGGTGATTTAGATAAATTAAAAACAGCCATAGATTATGGCGCAGATGCAGTGTATATGGCAGGTCCTGACTATGGTTTGAGAACTGCATCTAAAAATTTCACATTAGATGATATGAAAGAAGCAGTAGAATACGCTCATAGTAGAGATAAGAAAATATATATAACAATGAATATATTAGCCCACAATGATGATTTGGAAGGAATTGAAGAATATATTCAAAGCCTAATCGATATAAATGTAGATGCTTTGATTGTTTCTGATCCTGGAATTTATTCTATTATTAGAAGTATTAATCAAGATATTGAAGTTCACATGTCGACACAAGCATCTGTGACAAATTTTAGAACAGTAAAATATTGGATGGATCAAGGAATCAAACGAATTGTTTTGGCTCGTGAATTATCTTTGAAAGAAATTCAAGACATCAAGAAAAATATTCCTGATTCTGAATTAGAATGTTTTGTACACGGAGCGATGTGTATGTCTTATTCGGGAAGATGTTTATTGAGTAACTACATGACAGGAAGAGATGCAAACAGAGGAGACTGCGCACAAGCATGTAGATGGAAGTACAGACTTGTTGAAGAAAAAAGACCTGGAGAATATTTTCCTATTGAAGAAGATGAGAAAGGAACTTTTATTTTCAATTCAAAAGATTTGTGTATGATTGAGTATTTAGATAAGTTAATCGAGGCAGGGATTGATAGTTTGAAAATAGAAGGTAGAGTAAAGAGTCAATATTATGTAGCTACGGTAGTTAGAAGCTATAGAATCGCCATCGACAAGTATTACAATAATGAATTTGATGAACAAACATCGAAGAGACTTTTAGAAGAAATTAAAAAAGTTTCTTATAGAGATTTTACTACAGGATTTTTTGAAAAAAAACCTGATGAAAATGACCAATTGTACGAATCATCCTCTTACATTAGAAAATATGATTTTGTCGGATTATTATTAGATTATGATGAAGAAAGTAAAATTGCTACTTTTGAACAAAGAAATAGAATTTTCAAAGGAGACGAAGTAGAAATTTTTGGACCAGAAGATGGATTTATTACAACAAAGATTGAAAAAATGTATGATGAAAAAATGAATGAAATTGAAGTGGCAAATAAGGCTCAACAAAATTTTAAAATTAAGATTGATCAAAAACTTCAACCTAATTCGATGATGAGAAAAAAGAGCGATAATTAATTTTGGAATGTAAATTATACTATGATATAATCAGATTATGAAAACGAAAAAACTTAACAAAAAAGAATTTTTTATAATAATTATTTCTTTTTTACTATTAGTATTTATTGTTCACAATTTATTAGGTTTTTTATTCAAACGAAACTTATATCTTGTGAACGATATTTCCAAAATAAAAAACGAAATAAATGTAAATGCTCTTGTTCTCAAAGATGAGTACATTTATTTAAATGATGTGGATACAAAAGTGGCTGAAAATGTAAAATATCCTGTTGGATCTAATGTAATAAACGTACCGAAAGATATCAATCTACAAATGAGTACAAAATATATAGATGACAAATTGAACGATTTGGAAATAAATCACGCCGATAAGACTACAAGTAAATTTGAGATTAAGGATACAGATATTAAAACACTATCAAATTCTATAAGAAATAGAAACTTTGATGGTAAGTTTCTGTCTGAATATGATAAGAAAAAGAATATAACAGAAGAAGAGTATTTTCATTCTAAAAAAGAATTGGAAATATTGAAACAAGTTTTAAATTCAAAATCATCTACTGTAAAGACAACAGTTAGTGGAGTGTTAAAAAACAATATTGATAATTATGAAAACTTCGTAGGATATAATTCTTCAAGTATTATGGGTAGTGATTTTTATCTAAGAGATATAGATGAAAGTTATACTTCTAAAGGCTTATCAGTAGTTGATAGTATGAATTTGTCTTTGGCCTTTGACGTGGAAAGTTCTAAGTTGAATCGAAATTTGAAAAATAACGACGAAATTGAAATCCATGTTGACAAAAACGAATATTCAGCGCATATAAAAGACATAAAAGTAAATGGAGATATCATAACTATAGTATGCGATATGAATGATGGTATTAATTATTTAATGAATAAAAGATTTGTGCCTATAACTGTGATTGATAAAAAAACAAAAGTATTCAAAATACCTAACAAGTCGATTATTACAAAAGATTCTACACAAGGCGTTTACATCAAAAAAGAGACGGGAATTATAAAATTTGTAGCTGTAAAAGTTTTAAAAACTGATGATAAATTTGCTTATGTTTCAACGGGTATTGATGGACAGATTGATGTTAATAACAGAAAAGTAAACACTTTGGAGCTATACGATTATATTGTAAAAAATCCAAGGTTTGTTAAAGAGGGGGAACTTTTAAAATAATGAGTATAAAAGACAATCTAAATGAAGTTAATGAAAATTTGAAAAAATTTGCATCTCATGGAGAAACACCACAACTTATTGCGGTTACAAAAACTGTGGACATCGACAGGATTAAGGAAGCTATTGATTGTGGAGTAACTGATATTGGCGAAAACAAGCCCCAAGAAATGAGTTGGAAATATGATGAATTGAAAGATTGTGTTAATTATCATATGATTGGTCATTTACAATCTAATAAAGTTAAAGATGTTGTAGGAAAAGCTTGTTTGATTCATTCATTAGATAGAATGAGTGTTTTAAAAGAAATAGAAAAAAGAGCTCGTGCAATTAATAAACCACAAGATTGCTTGATTCAATTAAATGTTGCAGAAGAAGAGCAAAAATCTGGTTTATATCTTGATGATTTGGATTATTTTATTGAAGAAATAGAAAGAAGAGAGTTCGTCAAAGTAAAAGGATTGATGAGCATTGCTCCATTTGCAGAAGATTCTGAAGAAATTAGATGGGTTTTCAAGAAAATGAGAGAAATTTATGATAAAATAAAAAATACAGAATACAAAAATATAGAAATGAAATACTTATCAATGGGAATGAGCCACGACTACAAAGTAGCGCTTGAAGAAGGATCCAATATGGTAAGAGTTGGAAGCTTTATTTTTGGCAAAAGAAATTACAATTAGGAGGACGTTATGTCATTTATGAATTCATTTAAAAAATTAGTAGGGGTAGAAGACGATTACGACGAATATTACGATGATGAATACTACTATGATGACTCAGATCATGTTGAAGCTGAATCAAATGATTATGAACCAAAACAAAATTACGAAACAAAAAACAATATAGTAAGCATGAATAATTCTACAACTAAACCTGTGGAATCAAAACCTTTAAATAGAGTTAAGATTAATATTCACGAACCAATTAGTTTTGACGATGCACCAAAGGTTATTGACGTTATATTAAAAAACGAAGTTGCTGTATTAAATATTGAAATGCTTGAAAAGGATGTAAAGCAAAGAATATTTGACTTTGTTAGTGGAGCTATTTATTCACTTGATGGTAAAATGCAAAAAGTAACTAAAGATATTTTTGTTTTAGTTCCAAAAGGGGTAGAAATAGACGGCAAGATTAAGGATCAAATTACAAAAAATAATGGATTTTTCCAATTATGATAAATGGATTTAGTATCGTTAATTTTTTCCTAACCATTTTAAAGCTAATAGAATGGTCGATATTTATTAGAGTTATATTGTCTTTTGTTCACATATCTAGAGACAATGCATTAGTTGATTCGATTTATTTGATTACTGATTATATAATGTATCCTGCGAAAAAACTTTTAAATATGTTTGGACTTGATAGAGGCATTATTGACTGGTCACCATTAATAACATTGATTTTTCTTCAAATTATTGGATCGTTAATAGTAGGATTGGCTTAAAATGAGTTATGAATTAAATTACATTCAAGATATAGAAATTAATAAGACTATCGATAGATTTATTGATAGTCTTATTTCAGTTAAAAGAACAAAAACTATTTATGCAACTGATTTTATGAATCCAAAGGAAATAGAGTATGCTACTTCAATTTTGAATACAGAGACCGATGTAGGGTATATGGTTACAAATTGTCCAATAAACTGTGAAAATAGCATTATTATAATGTGGGATAGGTATTGCTACGAAGAAGAATATATCAATATGTTCGATTATATTGGTCTTTTAGAAATACAAACGGATCAGGAAATTACTCACAGAGATATTTTAGGAGCTGTATTGAATTTAGGAATTAATCGTGAAAAAATCGGAGATATTTTTATTCATAATAAAAGATTTTATCTGTGTGCTACAAATACGATGATTAATTTTTTGAATTTGAATTTGGCCAAGATAAAAAAGTTTAATATTTCGACATCGATTATTGAAGAGAATATAAAAAAAGATGAAGAAAAGGTTAAATCTTTTACTGGAATTATTAACTCAGAGAGATTGGATTGCTTGGTTTCTGAGATGGCAAATATTTCTAGGAAAGATGCTCAGATTATGATAAAAAACAAGAAAATCAAGCTTAATTATGAAGTAATATCCAATACAAGCAAATCAGTTGAAGAAAACTCTCTTGTATCAATAAGAGGATATGGTAGATACAGGCTTATAGAATATTTGGGAAGCACAAAAAAAGACAAATTGAGAATAAGATATATTAAATACATTTAGGAGTAAAAATGGTTACAATTTTAATGATGATTTTGGTAATTGGCTTGGATCATTTAACAAAATATATGGCAATTTCTCTAAAAGAAGGAGATATTATCATTTTTGATAAATTTTTGAAGCTTACTTACCTTGAGAATAGAGGAGCGGCTTTTGGAATTCTAGAAAATAAGAAAATTATTTTAATGATAATTACATTACTAATAATTGGATTTGTAATCGTGTATATTTTTAAGAATTACAAAAGCTTGGTTAGTTTTGAAAAAGTAATATACGGGCTATTACTTGGAGGTGCATTGGGAAATCTTATCGACAGAATTTTCAGAGGTTATGTCATCGATTTTATTTCTGTAAGATTACCTTTTAATTACGATTTTCCAGTGTTTAATGTTGCAGATATAGCTGTTGTAGTATCTTGTATTTTACTTGTGATATTTAGCTTAAAAGGACAGAAATAATGAGTGTTAGTATAGGAAATAGTTGGGATGATTTATTAAAAGATGAATGGGACAAGGATTATTATAAAAAAATAAGAGAAGTTTTGATACACGATTATCAAAATTACAGAGTATATCCTGATATGAATTATATTTTTGAAGCGCTGAAATTAGTTCCATTTGAAGATTGTAAGGTTGTGATTTTAGGTCAAGATCCATATCACAATCCTAATCAAGCACATGGACTTAGTTTTTCTGTTAAACCAAATGTTAAAACACCTCCTTCATTGATCAATATTTACAAGGAATTGCAAAATGAATTTGGTTATCCTATTCCAAACAATGGATATTTGATGAAATGGGCAAAACAAGGAGTTTTGTTATTAAATACTTCACTTACAGTAATTGAAAACAAACCAAATTCTCATTCTAAAATTGGTTGGCAAATTTTAACGGATAAAATAATAGAATTATTAGGGAATTCTGATAGACCGATTGTATTTATATTGTGGGGAAACAACGCTAGAATGAAAAAAGATTTAATTAAAAGCAAAAATGCTCTTATATTAGAATCACCACATCCTTCTCCTTTTTCTGCAAATAGGGGATTTTTCGGTTGCAATCATTTTATAAAAACTAACGATTATTTGAAGGATAACGGGCTTGAACCTATTGATTGGAAGATAGAAAATATATGATGTACGAATTTTTAATAGATAATTCTAATCAAAACTCAAGATTGGATGTTTTTTTGGCTAATGAAGTTGAATTATCCAGAAGTGAAATTCAAAAACTTATCGATGAAAAAAAAGTACTGGTAAATGAAAAATTTCAGAAAAAAAACTACAAGTTAAATTTGAACGATAAGATTAAATTGGAGTATGAAAAGCCAGACAAAACTATAAAACCGCAAAAATACGATTTGGATATTGTATATGAAGACGATTATCTTGCGATTATAAATAAAGACAAAAATGTAATAGTTCACCCAACAGAGACTATATATTCTGATACATTGGTAAATTATTTGATGTATAATTTTGAAAATTTGAGTGATGTTGACGGAGATTATAGAAGGGGAATAGTTCACAGATTAGACAAAGATACTACAGGACTAATAATAATTGCAAAGGACAACGATACACATTCAAAATTAAAAGAGATTATCAAAAATCACGAAATTACAAAAACTTATTTGTGTATTGTTCATGGGAAAATCGATGAATTTGGAACAATTGAAGAATATATGACTAGAAATCCTAAAGATAGAAAGAAGATGATGATTTCTGACGAAGGAAAATTGTCTGTTTCTCATTATGAAAGACTTGATTATAATGACGATTATTCCCTCGTAAAAGTCCAAATCAAAACGGGCAGAACTCACCAAATTAGGGTTCATATGAATTATATTCATCATCCGATTTTAGGTGACAAATTATATGGATTGAAAAAAGAAAAAATACTTTTCGACAGTCAAGTTCTACACGCATACAACCTACAATTTGTTCATCCTCAAACTCACGAAAACATCAATGTGATAGGGAACTTGAAACAGGACTTTATCACAGCTATAAAAAAAACAAAACTAGATTACACAAAAATACCTTCTAAGTTATAACTTAGAAGGTATTTTTTAAACTTCTGATAATTCGTCTCCCAAATTTTTGTTACTAAAATAAATACTTAGTAGATTTGGACCGATATGAGCACCTATAACACATCCCAATGGATACTTTACTATTTTTTTGAACTTGTATTCTTCTTTTATTCTTTCGATTAATAAATCTGCTTCATCTTCATTTTCGCCATAGCAAACATAAAGAGTTTGATTTAAATTTACATTATTATTGCATTTTTCAGCCATTAAATTCTTAATTTTAATAAAAGTTTGTTTTTCGCCGCGCGCTTTTTCTACAACATATAAGCTACCATCATTTTTATCCACACTCATAATTGGTCTTATGTTCAATAATGATCCCATTACCTTTTGAGTCTTAGATAGTCTTCCACCTCTGTACAAATACTCTAAGTTAGTAACAGTAAAAATATGCTCTTGTGCGCAGATTATTTCATCCAATTTTTCGTTTAATTCTTCGAACGAATAATTTAATTCTACAAGCTTTAGTACTTTGTTAATGACAGAAGTTTCTCCGGAGCAGGCACAAAGAGAATCCTTAACTATTATTTTATAATCTTTGTTTTCTTCTAATAATGCATTCATTGCCATTGTAGCAGTTTGGAAGGTGCTAGTTAATCCACTTGATAGTGTAATGCATATAATATCATTTCCACTTTCTAATTCATTTTTAAATGATTCATAGTAGGTTTTATATGGAACTTGACTAGTTTTGAAAATTTCTCCATTTTTCATTCTAGAAAACATATCTGAAGAATTAATTGTTTGACCTTCTATGTATTCTTTATCAGAACTAATAACTGGCATATTAAGTATTATTAAATTTTCATTTTTATTAGAATCTGTTATTTGACAAGCAGAATCTGTGATTATTTTTATAGACATTTTTACCTCCAGATAAGTATTGTTTTTTTATTGGTGCTGTTGAGAGGGATCGAACCTCCGACCTATTGATTACGAATCAATTGCTCTACCAACTGAGCCACAACAGCATATACATTTATTATAAGCTTTAGAGTGCAATAATTCAAGATTATTATAATAATGAAAATCAATAGGAAATTAGCAAAAATTATGATAAAATACTAGTCATATTCTAGGAGGCAGAATGAAAAACAAGAAACTAATAAAAAAAAGAGTTGGGATATTCTTGCTTATGTTGGTATTTTGTGCCTGTTTAATAATTAATTATTCTGAAAATTATTTTTCTTTTTCTAACAAAATCACTTATCAAAAAAGTGAATTGGAAGACAATGAGTTTAAAACGCTAAACAAAATAGAAAAAGATTTGGCTGAATTTAAAAGAGTAGGCGCTTTAAAAATTACAGAAGATAATATGTTTTATCCGACTCACAAATCTCAAATATCTGAACGAATGTTAGAGGTTGCATTAGAAGGCACTGATTTAAAAGGCAATGCTCATTCATTTATTAAAGTAGAAAAAAAATACGGTGTGAACGCCTTGTATTTACTAGCTATAGCAAATCATGAATCTGATTTTGGACAAAGCAGAATAGCAAAGGACAAGAATAATTTGTTTGGATTCAATGCTATTGACTCAAATCCATATAACGGAGCAAGTCAATATGATTCACTTGATGATGGAATTCAAGATATAGGAAAAAAAATCAAAATATTGTATCTTAGCGACAATGGGAAGTATTTTAAAGGGTACAATTCTTACGCTATGAACAAAAATTATGCTAGTGATAAGAATTGGGGAGAAAAAGTCAATAATCATATGATACTAATAGCTGAAAAGATTTTATCAAGCTATAAATAATAAAAAGTGAGAGGAAAACATGAAGAAATTTTTAGTAGGATTATTAATACTAATATCCTTAACAAGCTGTGACACAATTATTCAAACAGAAAATCAAAATAATTTATATGAAGTAGTCAGAGTTGTAGATGGAGATACTGTAATATTAAATATAGATGGACAAAAAACGAGAGTAAGACTTATAGGAATTGATACACCAGAAAGTGTAGCGGAAGATAAAAGTCGCAATGTTAAAGAAGGTAAAATTGCAAGTGAATATACAAAAAACTTGCTTGAAAACAAAAAAGTCAGAGTAGAATTCGACGAAGAAAAACAGGATGTCTATGAAAGAAAACTTGGTTATTTGTTCTTAGATGATGAATTTATTAATGAAAAATTACTAAAAGAAGGAATGGCCAAATTATACACTAAGACAACTAATCAAAAATATTCTGAACGATTAAAAAAGGCCGAACAATATGCAAAAGATAACAAAAAAGGATTCTGGAAAGATTTCTATGTAAATGATCCAAATTTATATATAAAATACACCGATTCTAAAGGTAGGGGAATGATAAAAGGAAATATCAACAATAAAGGATTGAAAATATATCACATGCCTAATCAGAAAAGTTACAAAGATGTAAAAATCAATTTTAAAAAAGGTGAGAAATATTTCGTAACAGAAAAAGAAGCGCAAGACGAAGGTTTTTTAAAATCTTCAAAATAATACTTGCAAAATCAAAAACACGATGCTATAATAATAAAGTCAAGTTCACTTGAAATATATTTTACAAATGCTTGACAATCATATCTTATTATGGTACACTTATAAAGTAGTCAATTGAGGCTATGGTGGATGTAGCCTAGTTGGTTAGGGCGTCAGTTTGTGGCACTGAAGATCGAGAGTTCGAATCTCTTCATCCACCCCATAAGCAGGAATGGCGGAATTGGCAGACGCGCTAGACTTAGGATCTAGTGTCTTTGACGTGGGGGTTCAAGTCCTCTTTCCTGCACCAAATTATATCGACTCAATTCAAATGATTAAATCATTGGAATTGAGTCTTTTTTGTTTGCGTATTTAATTTAATTGATTTCACATTTAATGATAAAACGTAATAATAAACGTAACAATTTTTATTAGTATGATTTTAGTTTTTGTGTTTTGATTTCTCTAATTTGAGTTTTGATTTCTCTAAGAAATTTTAGCTATTATTTAATAACAAAACGAAAATAACCTAGGTAAAAATTTTTACCTAAGTTTTAAAATTTGCAAAAAAAAGATAGCTTTAAAAGCTATCTTATATATGGTGCCGGAGGCGGGACTTGAACCCGCACGGTGTTGCCACCGCTGGATTTTGAGTCCAGTACGTCTGCCAATTCCATCACTCCGGCTGACTTTATAAGTATAGCATAAAGTAAAAACAATGTAAAGGAATTTTTGTAAAAATTTGAAATTTATTTATTAGTTTTTGAGATTTGGCTTATTCTGTTTAGTTTTTCTTAATAATTTTGTAGACTTTGAACGCTTGATTTTGTGCTATAATCAATGTGAACGGAGGATAATAATCTATGAAAAAAATTACAGTTTTTTTATTAGCTATTTTGATTTCATTATCATCAACTATAAGTTTTGCCGGAGAGATAGACACGAAGGTTGTTGATGAGAGATGGGGAAAGCCAACTTTTGTGTATGGTGAAAGCTTAGATAAATCTCAAATTAGAAAAACAAAAGGACTTTTGAATATTGAAGATGATGACAATATAAAGTCTGTTATGGTTACTTATAATGATTTATTGAAATACATTGGAGGAGATGATTCAAATCCTGGTAGTATGATTTCAAGCGTTTTGGTCAAAAAAGAAAACAAGAACAAAGGTATAAAAGTCAATATTACAACACCAAAAAACATTACATTAATTACTGAAAAACAATATGAAAATGCTGCAATTACAGCAGGTGTAAAAGACTGTACAATCATGGTGGCTGCAGTGAGACCAGTAACGGGAGAATCAGCACTCACTGGTGTATTCAAAGCTTTTGAGTCAAATGGTGAAAAGCTTGACAGTGACAGAATAAAAGTTGCCCAAGAAGAACTAGAAGTTGTCAGTGATATTAATAAAGAAAACAAAGATAAAAGTGACTTTAATAGAGACAAATTAAATGATGTCATTGTTGTAATAAAAGATAATATTGCGAATATAAATATCAACAATAATGGTCAAGCTCCAACTCTTGAAGAAATTAAAAAGATTGTCAACGACGCAATCAAAGAGAATAATCTTGAAAATGTAATCACAGAAGATCAAAAACAAGAATTGGTTAATTTTTTCGAAAAATATTCTAATGTGAAATCTATTGATTCAAAAGATATTAAGGATGAATTGTCTAATATTTCTGGTAAAGTTATAGAAGGAGCTAAGGATATTTATAAAAAAGCAGAAGATGCAGGTATTATTGACAAAATAATCAACTTTTTCTCTTCAATCATAAAATCCATCGCAGATTCTTTTGATTCAAATAAATAACAAAATTAGAGGCTTTTGAGCCTCTTTTTTTAATATAGTGAAATATATGAAATAATATCAATGCAACTTGTAATCATTACAAAATATGGTATAATTAAATTGTAAATTAAATAGGAAAGGATGATTATTTATGTCATTAATTAAAAAACATGTTGAAGAATTTAAAGTTCCTGCTTATCACAATGAAGAACTTACAGAAGTTTCTAGTGAAGATTTAAAAGGTCACTGGTCATTATTGTTCTTCTATCCAGGAGATTTTACATTTGTATGTCCTACTGAATTAGAAGACTTACAAAACTTATACTCAGAATTTAAAGATTTAAACTGTGAAATATATTCTATCTCTACAGATTCAGAATTTGTTCACAAAGCATGGCATGATAAATCTGAAAAGATTAAAAAAATCGAATATCCAATGTTATCAGATAGAGCATTTGTTTTATCAAAACAATTTGGCGTTTTAAAAGAAGCTGACGGTCAAAGTCAAAGAGGAGCTTTCTTGATTAATCCTGATTTAGACGTTGTATTATACGAAGTATCTGCTGATGGAATTGGTAGAAACGCACACGAATTATTAAGAAAATTACAAGCTGCACAATATGTAGACAAATATGGTGATCAAGTTTGTCCAGCAAACTGGGCACCTGGTCAAGACACTTTAAAACCAGGAATTGACCTAGTAGGTAACTTATAAATAGTAAAACTAGCTGTAAAATTACAGCTAGTTTTTTAAATTATTTTCAATTTCTATGATATCTTTTAAAAATTGTGATGAATCAACCTCAATGGAATTTCTAGTTTTTGGAGATAACAGGGTTAATTTATCTTTAGCTCTAGTCATAGCTACATAAAACATTCTTCTTTCTTCTTCAAATATATTTTCGTAATTCTTATTGTTGGAATCAATATTTGTGGGAAACTCACCATCTATCAAATCAATGATGAATACTTCATCAAATTCCAAACCTTTTGCAGAATGTACAGTTAATAAATTAAGATTACTAGTATGTTTTATAGAATCTTTTTGGATTTTCTTTAAATTTTCAATTTCATTAATAAAATCTTCGTAGCACTCACAATCTTTAAACAAATATTTATAGATTTCTATCAAAAGATCTAATGATATTTTTTGGTTTTGGAGCAGAACACTGTCCTCAATATATGTTTTGTAATCAATATCATTCATAATGATATCAATTTTTTTGGAACCTTTTGCTCTTTTTATTCCTGAAAAAAATGATTTTAAGTCCAAAAACCTGTCTACATAATATCTACTTAGAGTTGAATCATCCAAAAGACGATCTAATATAGGCATTGATTCATCATAGGTTTCCAGTTGATTTATGGAAGTTTTTTTGATATAGCTGTTTAATTTGTAATAAATATCCCTAAAAAGTCCAACAGACGTTTTGTTTTCAGAAAATGCAATCATTTTTAAAATATCATTGAGCACAAAATGATTGTAAAAATCATCTTTTTGATATCTAGAGTGGAAATCAATATCTTGATCGTGTAAATACTTACTCAAGGCAATAGAGGAAATATTTTTTCTGTATAAAATTGCCGTCTTTTTTTCAGGATTTATATTGCTTTTTAGATAAGAAAACATCGACAAAAAGTTTTGTGGAAATTTTATAATTATTTTTCTGTCTGATGATTTTGTGGAAGTAACATCCTTATTGTATCGATTTTTATTTTGCTTGATAAACAAGTTACTAGCATTAACTATTTTGTCGCTACATCTGAAATTCTGATCAATATAATAAATACTAGCATCTGGGAAAATTATATTAAAATCTAATAAATAGCTAGGATCTGCGCCTCTAAAAGAATAAATTGACTGGTCGTCATCTGCTACAATAAACAAATTATTTTCAGGGTAGGCGATTTTTTTGATTAATTCAAATTGAATTTTTGAAGTATCTTGTCCTTCGTCTACTTGAAAAAATTTATACTTACGTTTAATTCTTTTGAGTATATAATCATCTTCGTTGAGTATCTCAAATGATTTAGTAAGCATATCATCAAAATCAATATAGAAATTCTTTTTCTTGAAATTTTCGTATTCTAGATATATTTGTTCAAAATTAGCAATGTCGAATTTTGGAAAATCTTTGACTATCATCATATTCTTACAATATCCATAGTATTGCAAGAATTTTTCGACGTCTTCATCCTTAGAGTTTGTTTTATTGATTTTTCTTATTATATTTCTTATAACAAGATATTTATTGATATCATTATTGGATTCAAGAATTTTAAATATTCTATTATTCATTTTATAATGTAGTTTTATAATATAATAGCAAAAAGAGTGAATCGTAGAAAAATAAGCAGATTCCGTTTCTGGAAATTTTTCGGAAAATCTTTCTTTCATATCTACTGCTTGAGATTTGCTAAATGTTATAGATAAAATACTTTTTGGATCAATATTGTGAACTTTTTCCAAGTATTTTATTCTATTAAGAAGTACGGTGGTTTTACCGGCTCCTGGAACTGCCAATACTAATGCAGGAGATTTAAAATGAGAGATTGCTTTTTGCTGATTTTCAGTAAATTTCATATTATCACCTTTAATTATTATATCAAAATGTTTGTGATTATTCGCAATTTGTAGTATTATTTAATTATAAGATTTATGATAAGGGGTAAGTAAAATGTCAATGAATGAATTTTTAGAAAATAGAAAATCAGTAAGAGATTTTAAATCAAAAAATCTTAGTGATTCAGATTTAAAAAAAGTTGAATCTATTATTTTTGAAATAAACAATTTAGCAAAGAAATACGACGTTAATTTTAAATTATACAAAGATGGTTCTGTGGTTTACAATGCTCTTGATGGAGAAGGTGGATACGAAGGAACTATGATTAAAGCTAACCATTATATCGCAATGGAAGCTGACAAGAATAACGAATTATCAATGATATTTGGTGCATTTTATTTTGAAAATTTAATCACTAAATTAGATGCATTAAATATAGGAAGCTGCTGGGTGACTATATCTAATGCTTCAGAAGAATCCAAAAAATCAGCTTTTGGAGATAATTCTAATGTTGATTTCTTACTTGCTATGGGATATGCTCCAAATGAATTTGGATTTGGTAAGAAGAAATTTAGCTCAAGAATTGGTGTTGAAGAATTTGTTTGTGACAAATCACTTTCTACTCCAATCAATATAGATAAATTACAAAATTATGGTTTGGATGAGTTATTTAGTTATTTGAGATTTGCTCCTTCAACTAAAAACGAACAACCATGGAGATTTGTATTAAATGATGATGATTTTGATTTGTATATCAAGGATTACAAAGGAATAGAAAACTTAATAGATGCAGGAATTGTAATGTACTATTATACAGAATTAGCTAATTACAATAATATTGATGCAAATTGGACTGTTAAAGAAGAATTAAACGATAAAGACAATTGCAAATACATCGCATCAGTTAATTTTTAATTAAGAAAAAAAGCCTTTTGATAGGCTTTTTTAATACATAGCGTTATATGCCAAGGAGAATAATGGAATGAGAAAAAAGTACTTATTGTTGATTTTAGTCGGTTGTTTAATTTTGTCTAGTTGCGCAAAAAATGAAAAACAAAATACTGGACAAAAAGAGGAAAAGAAAACGGAAGAAAAAACGAATAATGAAAACATAAGCTTATTTGCAGCAGCTTCTTTAGAAGAATCGTTAGAAAAAATTATTCCTGAATTTGAAAAAGAAAATAATGTTAAAGTTGACGTAAACTTAGCAAGTTCAGGGAAATTACAAAAACAGATTGAACAAAAAGCTCCTTGTGATGTATTTATTTCAGCAGGACAAAAACAAGTAAAAGCTCTTGAAAAAGAAGAACTTGTAAAAGATTCAAAAAGTTTATTAAAAAACAAGTTAGTTATTGTTAAAAACAAAGAAACAGATGTTAAAATTTCTAAAATTGAAGATTTGGAAAACATTAAAGGTAAAATTGCTGTAGCAGAATTGGAAACTGTTCCAGTCGGACAATACACAAAACAAAGTTTAACTCATTATAATTTATTAGATAAACTTCAAGAAAAATTTGTATATGGTAAAAATGTAAAAGATACTTTGAGATTTGTTGACAGTAGAGAAGTTGATGTAGGTTTTGTATATTCTTCAGATG
Source organism: Finegoldia sp. P3-F-LR (assembly GCF_052932165.1). NCBI lineage: Bacteria > Bacillati > Bacillota > Tissierellia > Tissierellales > Peptoniphilaceae > Finegoldia > Finegoldia sp. P3-F-LR. The sequence goes on from NZ_JBRFJE010000010.1 coordinate 42,817, forward strand.
CTGTAACTGATGAAAAGGTGGAAGTAGCTTTAAATGTTGATGGGAACTCTCACAAGCCTATTGTTTATCCAATAACTAAGACAACTTATTCTAAGAACACTGAGATGCAAAATAAATTATACGAATTTTTGCAAAATGAATTATCAATAAAATATTTCAAGGAAGCAGGTTTTGAATCTAGCGATGAATAATGATATTATGATGCCTATTATAATTTCATTGAAGGTATCCATAATCTCAACCATTATAACTTCTATTTTATCTATATTTATTGCATGGATGATGGTAAAATTTAACAAGAAAAACGGTAGTGTTTTGGAGGCAATTATCACATTGCCTCTAGTTTTACCACCATCAATTTTGGGATACATACTTTTAATTGTAATAGGAAATAACGGATTAATTGGTAAAATTTTTTACGATAATTTTGGATGGAGCGTTATTTTTACATGGAAGGCATGTGTCATAGCATCTGTAATAGTTTCGTTTCCACTCATGTATCAAAACTGCAAAGCTTCATTTCAAAGTATTGATAAGAAAATTTTGAATGCAGCAAGAACAATGGGTGCTAGTGAATGGAAAATATTTTTCAGAATAGCAATTCCGTTAGCTTATACAGGGATAATCAGTGGGTTGATACTTGCTTTTGCTAGAAGTTTAGGAGAATTTGGAGCAACTATGATGGTTGCTGGAAATATTCCAAATAAAACTCAAACAATTCCGTTAGCTATGTACTATGCGGTCGAACGTGGCGATAAAACAATGGCTAATACTCTAATGATTGTTGTTGTGATATTTTCATTTTCATTGATATATTTCTTGAATAGATGGATAGAAAAGAGAAGGAATAGAAATGCTGAAGTGTAATATCGAAAAGAAATTAAATCATTTTGTTCTTAATGCTGAATTTATCGTGGAGAATCAAATTTTGTGCATAATGGGTGAGTCTGGAAGCGGAAAAACATCTATTTTAAACTCGATCGCAGGTTTATTAACTCCAGATAAAGGAGAGATTATTCTTGATGATAATATTTTGTTTTCAGATAAAATAAATTTGAAACCACAGGAAAGAAATATAGGATATGTTTTTCAAGATTACGCATTATTTCCAAATATGAGTGTTAAAGACAATATTTTCTTTATGAATCCTGATAAAAATTACACAAATTCACTTATAGAAAAACTAGGAATTGAATATCTTTTGGGAAATTTTCCAAATACTTTATCAGGCGGAGAAAAACAAAAAGTTTCAATAGTAAGAGCGTTAGCAAATAAGCCGCGTTTGCTATTAATGGATGAACCTTTCAGTTCAATTGATGAAAAATTTAAGAATAAGTTTTATGAAGAATTGATCGAAATCAAAAAATCATTGGATATTCCAATTATCATGGTTACCCATAATAGACACGAAGCAGAAATTTTATCTGATAGATTAATTTTTATTGATAAGGGGAAAATTGTAAAATAAACGTTAAATACATCAATTAGGTAGTTTCTTACAATTTAGGGTATAATATAGATAGGAAACAACTAGGAGGTATTTAATGAAAATAAAGCAAAAGGTACTTAATATCGTAAATTCTAATGATTATATTCCTTTAACTTTTGATGAATTATCTTCAAGATTAAATATTGAAAAAAAAGATAAGAAAATTTTTCATAAGATTATTAATGAACTACAAAAAGATAAGAAAATTTTACTTGATAAAAATTCTAATATAATTCCAATTACAGAGCAAAAAGCATATCCGGGTACTATTCAAGGATCTGGAAGTGATTTTTGCTATTTTATTCCTGATGATGAAAGTATTGATGATATATTTATAGCCAAAAAAGATTTAAATGGTGCAATCCATAAAGATAAAGTCTTAGTTACAATAACAGTAGATAAAAAACCAAACAGAAGTCCTGAAGGGAAAGTTTTACAAATTCTATCCAGAGAAACAAAAAAACTTGTGGGAACTTTTGATGAAGCAAAGGGTTATGGATTTGTAATATTAGATGATAAAAAATACGGATTCGACGTTTTTGTCCAATCTGGTAATAAGAATGGGGCGAAAAACAACGATAAAGTCGTAGTTAAATTAATCAAAACTCCATCTAAAAAACACAAAAATCCAGAAGGTGTTATAGTTGAAGTCTTAGGAGGCAAGGACGATCCTGGAATTGACATTTATTCTATAGCAAAGACTTTTAAATTACCATATGAATTTCCAAAGAAAGTTAAAGAACAAGCTAGGGAAATAGAGCAACAGGTTGATGAATCAGAAAAGAAATCTAGAATGGATTTTAGAGATTTATTTACAGTTACAATTGACGGGTCTGATGCAAAAGATTTTGATGATGCCATTAGTATTTCAAAAAAAAGTGACAACTTCATACTATATGTTCACATTGCTGATGTCAGCCACTATGTTAGAAAGAATACTGCACTTGATAAGGAAGCTTTCAGAAGAGGAACAAGTGTGTATATGTTGGATAGAGTAATTCCTATGTTACCTATAGAATTATCTAATGGAATTTGCTCACTAAACCCTAATGAAGACAGGCTTTGTTTAACGGTTAAAATGGAAATTTCACCAACGGGTAAAACTCTTGACTACAAATTCTATGAGTCTGTTATAAACTCTGATTATAGATTAGTCTACAAAAATGTGTCAGACTTTTTAGAAGATATAGAAAATCCTTATGATGATGAAAAACTCACGGATAATTTATTACTAATGAAAGAATTGTATGAAATTCTAAGTGTTAGAAGAAAAAACAGAGGAAGTATTGACTTTGATTTTCCAGAAACTAAAATTATTTTAGATGAAAACTCTAAAGTAGTTGATGTTACAAAAGATGAGAGAAGAATTGGAAATAAATTGATTGAAGAGTTCATGCTGATTACAAACGAAACAGTGGCAAGTCATTTTGGATATTTGGATAGACCGTTTTTATACAGAGTTCACGAAGAACCTGACGAAGAAAAGGTGAATACTTTTAAAAGAATTTTGTCTAATTTTGGATATCATTTGAAAGGTAAGAATTTATATTCAAAGGATTACCAAAGAATTTTAAATGAACTAGATGGCAAGCCTGAAAAACCTCTATTATCTTCGCTTTTATTACGATCTATGCAAAAAGCTGAGTACAGCCAAAATCCTAGCATTCATTTTGGACTTGCATCGATGTTCTATACGCACTTCACTTCTCCAATCAGAAGATATCCGGATTTATTTATACACAGAATTGTGAAGAATTTTATAAATCATAAGCCAGATACTAATAACGAAAAAGAATTCATGAAATATATCAAAGACATTGCAAAACAATGCTCAGCAACTGAGAGAAGAGCTGAGGAAGCTGAAAGAGAAGCTATTGATATGAAATCTGCAGAATATATGCAGCAACACATAGATGAAGAATTTGAGGGAATTATTAGTTCGCTAACAAAATTTGGAATTTTTGTACAACTTGACAACACGATTGAAGGTTTAGTACAATTTCAATCTATGATAGATGATTATTATGTATTTGACGATAAAAACTACACAGTTTATGGAGAAAGAACTAAAAAATCATACCATATTGGGCAAAAAGTTAGAGTTAAAGTTATAAATAGTGACAAAGATAAACGTCAAATAGATTTTGAATTTGTAAATTAGAAAAGGAAAATAATGAGTGATATAAAATTATTAGCAAACAATAAGAAAGCACGTCACGAATATTTTATCGAAGATGTGTACGAATGTGGAATTGAACTGAAAGGAACTGAAGTAAAGTCTATCAAAAAAGGAAAAGTTTCCATTAAGGAAAGTTATTGCATGATAGAAAATTCAGAAGTTTTTGTTTATTCGATGAATGTAAGTCCGTATACTCAAGGAAATATTTTTAACGTGGATAGTTTAAGAAAAAGAAAACTTTTAATGCATAAATCTGAAATCAGAAAATTAATAGGAAAAACAAAAGAACAAGGTTATACTTTGATACCTTTAAGAGTATATGAAAAAAATGGACTTGTAAAAGTAGAGATAGCTCTTGCAAAGGGTAAGAATCTGTATGATAAGAGAGAAACTTTGAAAAAACGCGATGATTTGAGAAATATGCAAAGAGCAATGAGAAGATAAGGAGTAATAATGAGCTTTGACGGAATTGTAACAAAAGCGATAGTAGATGATATAAAAGAAAAATTAACGAACGGTAAAATCAGTAAGGTTAATCAACCAGATAAAAACGAATTGGATTTAATTATCTATAATAACAAACAAAATTATAAACTTCTTATTTCTGCATCCTCATCATTACCGAGGATGCATTTTACAAATGAAAATAAGAAAAATCCAATTGAGGCGTATAATTTCTGTATGCTGATGCGAAAATACTTACAAGGAGCAGTTATAACTGATATTTATCAAGAATCGATGGACAGAGTTGTTAATATTGACATCAATAGCAGAGATGAGATGGGTTATGACATGAACTACACATTAGTTGTAGAACTTATGGGCAAGCATTCTAATATAATTTTAATTGAAAAAGAAAGTAAGATGATTGTAGATGCAATCAAAAGAATTAGCTTCGACACTAAAAGCATCAGACAAATACTTCCAAAAACCAAGTATTCATGCTTGGAAGATGACAAGAGAAACATTCTGCAATCAGATGATCTTCCAACAGAAATAGCTGAGGGGACTACTAAACTACAAAAAGTTTTTTATATGAATTATACTGGATTTTCTCCAACTATTTCTAGAGAAATATGCCTGAGAGCAGATTTGGATTTTAATATAAGGCTCGAAGATTTGACCGAAGATGAAAAATCTCGATTTAATCAAGCATTTATTGAAGTTAGAGAAGCTATCAAAAATTGTGATTATGATTATTTTATAGTCATTGATGAAGATGAAAAATTAAAGGATTTTCATGTAATTAAATTAGAAAAATACGGATATCAAAAGAAAAACTTTGATGATATTCACGAAATGTTGGATTATTATTATAAAAAACACAGTTCGAATGATTCAATTACACAAAAATCTTCGCACTTGAAGAAAATAGTTTCAAATAAAATTCAAAGAAATTCAAATAAATTGAGCAACTTAACTGTAGATTTGCAAGAAGCAAAGAAAAGAGATATTTACAAAGTTTATGCTGATCTGATAAGTTCAAATATGCATTTGATTCATAAAGGCGTGGAGAAAATAAATGTACAGAATTTCTATGATGATATGAACCCAATTGAAATTCCATTGAATCCAATAAAATCTGGAAATGAAAATGCACAAAATTATTACAAAAAATTTAGCAAATTAAAAACTAGAGAAAAAATGATTACACAAGAGCTTCCTCTTATAAAACAAGAAAACGAATATTTGCTACAACTTCTAGAAACGCTGGAGAGAGTGACAGAATATCAGGAACTATCAGAGATTAAGGATGAGATGGTAAAAATAGGTTTGATAAAAAAATCTAAGAAAAAAACTGCAAAAGTAAAACCATCAAAGCCAAGACATTTTGTAACAGAAAATAACGTTGATATTTTTGTAGGTAAAAATAATTACCAAAATGATAATCTTACCTTGAAACAAGCTAACAAAGAAGATATTTTTGTTCACGTAAAAGATATGCCAGGTTCACACGTCATAATGAGAAACGAAAACTTGACTGAAGAAGACTACGGCGTTGCTTGTTTCTTAGCGGCGTATTTTTCATCAATGAGTAAAGAAAAATACGTCGAGGTCGATTATACTGAAAAAAAGAATGTAAAAAAAGCTAAGGGAGCAAAACCAGGAATGGTTTTTTACAATAATTTCAACACTGTTAATGTCGACATGAGTTCTTACGATATTGATAAAATCAAAGAAATTGTTTAAAAATTGTAATAAATTATTGTAAATTCTTAAAGATTAATATACACTAACAATATCAAGGGAGGCGATAGAAATGAAGTCTATGACAGGATTTGGATCTTCAAGTTTGGAATTAGAAGATTGCAGCATAGATATTGAAATCAAATCTGTTAATAATAGGTATTTGGATTTCAATTTTTCAATGCCCAGTTATTTGAATTTTATGTTGGAAGATATGAAATCATTAATCAAAAATAAGTTAAAACGTGGTAGAGTCGAAGTTTATATCAAAATCAAAAAATATCAACTATCAGTTGACAGTGTGGATATTAACTATGAATTAGCTCAAAAAATCAAGGAAAAACTTGATTCATTAAATCAAAAGTTAGATATGAGATCGGATATTAGTGTCAGAGATTTAGTAAAATATGATGATGTAATGACATTTACTTACAAAGATTTGGACAATGAATTTTTGCACGATAATATTCTAAAAGTTTTAGATGAAGCTGTGAATAAAATTTATTCAATGAGATCTATTGAAGGCGATAATTTGAGAGAAGATTTATCGACTAATTTATCAAAAATAGAAGATCAAATATCTAAAATATCAAGTTTAACTGAAAATAGTGTAAAAGAATACAGAGAAAATTTGTTTAATAAAATATCTGAATTATTAGATGAAGAAAAAATTGATAAGGATAGAATGTACTTGGAAGTTGCTTTGATGGCTGATAAAGCTGACATTAACGAAGAATTAAAGAGATTTGATTCTCATATAGTTCAATTTAAATCGACAATGGATATTAAAGATTGCATCGGACGTAAATTGGATTTTATAATTCAAGAAATGAATCGTGAAATCAATACAATTTCATCAAAATCAAATGATGAATCTATTTCAGTTTGTGTTATTGAAGTTAAAAGTTTGATTGAAAAATTAAGAGAACAAGTACAAAATATTGAATAGAGGGAAAATGGAAAGTTTAGGTATAGGTTTTTCAAATTTAGTTAATAGCAACAGGATTATTGCAATTGTTAGTCCTGAAACAAATCCAATTAAAAGAATTGTTCAAAAAGCAAAAGAAGATAATAATCTCATAGACGTTACTTTTGGAAGAAAAACCAGGAGTGTAATAATTATGGATTCAAGTCATGTTGTGTTGAGTTGTCTTCAACCAGAGACTTTACAAATGAGATTAGATAAATCAAATAATAAGGAAGATTAATATGAGAGACGGATTTTTATTAGTTGTTTCTGGCCCATCGGGAGTTGGTAAAGGAACTGTTTGTGAAAAATTAATATCACAAAAAAATGATATTGTATATTCTGTATCAGCTACAACAAGGAAGAAGAGACCCTATGAAATAGACGGAGAAAATTATTATTTCTTGAGCTTGGATGAGTTTAAGAAGAAAATCGAACAAGGAGATTTCATTGAATATGCTAATGTGCACAATAACTATTATGGAACTCCAAAATCATTTGTTTTTGATCAAATAAATAAAGGAGAAATAGTTATTCTAGAAATTGATGTTCAGGGTGCATTAAAAGTAAAAGAAAACTATCCAGAAGCTGTTTTTGTTTTCATTCTTCCGCCGGATTTGATTGAACTTAGAAGAAGAATTGAAGGCAGAAATACAGAAGATGAAGAAACAATTAATATTAGAATGCAAAACGCCAAGAAAGAATTGAGTTTTATTGATGAATATGATTATGCAGTTATCAATGAAGATGTCGATGAAACTGTAAAAAATATTGAAACTATAATTGATGCAGAAAAATTTAGAGTTGTAAAAGGAGAAAAATATGATTAATCCATCATTTAAAAAATTATCAGAAATAAACAATAGTAGATATGCACTTTGTGTAATGGTAAGCAAAAGAGCAAGAATGTTAATAGATGGCAAAGACACAAAACTAAAGAAAGCAAAAGCTCAACCAGTTACTACAGCTTTAGAAGAAGTTATGGAAAAAAAGGTTTGGGAAAACAAATCAAATGAATAAAAATATTCTTTTAGGTGTTACTGGAGGAATTGCTATTTACAAGGTTGTAGATGTTGTAAGTAGACTAAAAAAACTTGACTATAATATCAAAATAATTATGACTGATTCAGCTTGTGAATTTGTAAGTCCAATGACTTTTGAAACAATTGGCAAATGCGATGTAAAAAACAAAATGTTTCATAATAATTCACACAAGGTTGTTGAACATATAGAGCTTGCAAAATGGGCAGATTTGTTTTTGATTGCACCTGCTAGTGCAAATACGATGGCTAAAATAAATTATGGTATCGCGGACGATTTGTTATCATCTACCGCGCTAGCATATACCAAGCCAATAATGTTTTGTGTAAGTATGAATACCAATATGTTGAATAATCCTGCGACACAAAAAAACATAGAAGATTTGAAACAAAAAAAACACTTAATTGTAGATTCAAATAGTGGAATGCTTGCTTGTAATACAGAAGGAAACGGAAGATTAAAAGAACCTTGGGAAATTGTTGAAGAAGTTGAAAAATACTTTTGCGAAAAAGATTTACAAGGTAAGAAAATTTTGATTACTGCAGGAGCAACAGTTGAAAGAATTGATCCTGTACGATATATAACGAATGATTCCAGTGGTAAAATGGGATATTCGATTGCTAAGAAAGCTTGTATGAGAGGAGCCGATGTAACAATTATTTCTGGAAAAACAACAGCAGAAAATCCATATGGTATTGAAAACATAAAAGTGGAGTCTGCAATTGAAATGAAAGAAAAAATTGAAAGTTATATTGACGACTTTGACTGTTTAATTATGGCGGCAGCTGTAAGTGATTTTAAAGTAAAGAACAGAAAAGATTTAAAAATAAAAAAACAAGATGGCATTAATTCTTTAGAATTAGAAGAAAACCCAGATATTTTAAAATCATTAAATAAAAAAGATAATCAAATCTTTATTGGATTTGCCGCAGAAACAAATAATTTATTAGAAAATGCTAAGAAAAAGTTAGATAAAAAAAATCTAGATTTTATAGTATTAAACGATGTATCAAAAAAAGACATTGGATTTAATTCAGAATATAATAAGGTAACTATAATCAGCAAAGATAATATATTAGAAATTGATAAGGACACAAAGTTAAATATCGCAGATAAGATATTGGATTTGATAAAGTAGGTAAACATGTATATTGATGTTATTTTTAGAAACAAATCGAAGATGACTAACAGGCTATACTCATATTATTCAAGTGAAGATGTCGAAGTTGGAATGAGAGTTATAGTCCATTTTGGCAAATCAAATATTAATAAATTAGCGTTAGTGGTTAGAATTAATGATAACCCTAGAAAAGATATTGATTACAAAGAAATAATATCAGTAGTAGACTTGAATCCTATTGTAACACAAGAATCCATCGATATTGCTTTTTTCATGGTTGATAAATATTTAAGCGATTTTAGCTCTGCTTTTCAAACTATTTTGCCGCCTGGAAACTTTGAAGAATTAAAAGAATATTTCACTGCAAATGATAAACTACTGAATGTAGATGAAGATTTGTACAATATTCTTAAAACCAAGAAAGAATATTCAGAAATTAAAGAAATTTCAGACATTAGCCATAAAAAGCTAATGGAATATGTAAAATCTGATTTTTTGAAAATGGATTTAGTATATGATCAACAAATCACACCAAAGCTATTGAAATACGTCAAACTTATAGATGATAATCCAGTTATTTCAAAAAGAGCAAATGCTCAACAAAAAATAGTTGATATGCTAAAAACTAAAAAGAACATACTTTATAGTGAGCTTTTAGCGAAAACTAATACGACTTCAAGTGTAGTAAAAGCACTTGAAGATAAGAAAATTGTTGAAATTTACTTCAAAGAAGTTGACAGAGTTGTCGTCGACGATACTAGAACTTATCAAAAAATAAAACTAAATTCACAGCAAGAAAAAGCCTATAATTCGATTTTAGAAAATCAATTTAATTTGTTACATGGTGTAACGGGTAGTGGTAAAACTGAAGTGTATTTGCATTTGGTTGAAAAAATGTTAAATGAAGGTAAAGATAGCATAGTTCTGGTTCCAGAAATATCATTGACTCCGCAGACTATTGAAAGGTTTGAGGGTAGGTTTCCAGGAAAAGTTGCGATAATTCACTCTAAGCTAAATGTTAACGAAAAATTCGAACAATTTCGAAAAATGTATAATGGAGAATATAAAATAGTAGTTGGAGCTAGAAGTGCTGTATTTTCTCCGTTTAAAAATTTAGGATTGATAATAATAGATGAAGAGCACGAAACAAGTTATGTAAGTGAAAAAAATCCTAAATACAACGCTATTGATATTTCCAGATTTAGAGCAGAATATAATGGTGCAAAGCTTTTATTGGGTTCAGCAACTCCTGGAGTTGAAGAATACAGCAAAGCTTTAAAAGGTGAGTACAATCTTATTCAAATGAATAAAAGAGCTAATGATACAAACCCTGTTGAATGCACGATTGTAGATATGAGAAAAGAACTTGAAACTGGAAACATGAGAATGTTCAGTAAAGTTCTACTCAATAAAATTCAAAATAATTTAAACAACAAAAAACAAACTATTTTGTTTTTAAACAAGAGAGGGCACACTTCTTTTATTTCGTGCAGAAGATGTGGATATGTACTAAAATGTGATAGCTGCGATGTTTCCATGACATATCATAAAACAAAAAATAGGTTGATTTGTCACATGTGTGGAAGAACAGCTCTAAAGCCGAAAGTATGCCCAAACTGTGGCTCGAAATTTATAAAAGAGTTTGGAGCGGGTACTCAAAAATTAGAAGAAGAAACTAGAGAGCTTTTTCCTAATGCACGAATTGCACGAATGGATAGAGACACTACGAACACAAAAAAAGATTACAAAAAAATCTATGATATGATGAATAATCAAGAAATAGATATATTAATCGGGACGCAAATGTTGTCGAAAGGATTTGATTTTCCAAATGTTACATTAGTCGGAGTAATGGCTGCAGATATTAGTTTAAACTTAGGAGATTACAAATCTAATGAAAAAACTTTTCAATTGATAACTCAAGTAGCTGGAAGAGCAGGAAGAGCAGAATATGAAGGAGATGTGATTATTCAAACATATAAGCCTGATAATTTTGCTATAACATCGGCGGCACTTCATGATTATAAGATGTTTTATGAAAAGGAGATAAAGCTAAGAAAATCATTTAATTATCCTCCTTTTTTCAGAATATTAAATATCAATATTTCCAGTAAAAACAGAAATGTTGCTATGAAAAAAATCAATGAAGTTTCAAATTACGTTGCTGCCCTTATCAGAAGATACAAACTATCTACAACATTAATAAATGGGCCTCATCCTTCTCCAATAGAGAGAATTAATAATATGTACAGGTTTGATTTGTACTATAAATTCCCTAATGGAGAGGATAAAATAATAGAAATAATAAAAAAAGTTTTAATAAACAATGAATACAATATTAACTTAGAGGGAATAACGCTTAAAATAACATTAGATCCTCAAAGTTATTTTTAGGAGATAAAATGGCATTAAGACAAATAAGATTAGAAAATGATCCAATCTTGAGAAAAAAATCAAGAGAGGTTGAAAAAATAGATGATAGAATCAAACAAATCGTAGATGATATGTTTGAAACAATGTATGAAAATAAAGGAATAGGATTGGCTTGTGTACAAGTAGGAATGCTTAAGCGAATAGTAGTAATAGACATGCAAGATGAAGACGGTAAAATGGTTCTAATAAATCCTAGAATCGTAGAAAGATCAGATGAAAAGCAAATTAATGTTGAAGGTTGTTTGTCAGTTCCTGGTAAAAATGGATATGTTGAAAGACCTAAGATTGTTACTGTAGAATACACAGACTTGGACGGAAACGTTCAAAGGAAAACAGGCACTGATTACAAAGCACATTGTTTTTGTCATGAATTAGATCATTTAGATGGCGTATTGTACACTGATAAAGTATTGAATCTTTCTGATGAAGAGATTGAGAGATTAAATAATGAAAAATAAAATTGTATTTGCGGGATCTCCAGATTTTGCAGTTGAGAGTTTGCAAAGATTATATGATAACCCAAATAACGAAATTCAATTAGTGATATCACAACAAGATAAAAAACGAAATAGAAATAAGTTTTCACCTACGGCAGTTAAAAAAAGAGCTATGGATTTGGGAATAGAGGTTATTACTCCACAAAATATAAATGACGATGAAGTTTTTAATCTATTAGATAGACTTAATCCTGATTTTATTGTGGTGGTAGCTTATGGTCAATTAATCAAAAAAAGAATACTGGATAGGTTTAAAAACAAGATTTTAAATGTTCACGCATCAATTTTGCCCAAATACAGAGGAGCTTCTCCGATAAATTACTCTCTAATAAATGGCGATAAAGAATCCGGTGTAAGTATAATGTTAGTTGAACAAGGACTTGATACTGGGGATGTTTTAGCTGTAGATAAAATTAAGCTTAACAAAGAAATTATGCTTGAAGAATTGCACGATAAATTAATGATAATGGGTGCTGACTTAATAGATAAAGTTATCAATGATTATAAAAAATATTTCGATTCAAGAGAAAAACAAAATGAAAATGAAGCATCTACAGTAGGCAAAATTCAAAAATCTATGGGTGAAATTAATTTTAATGAAAAAGCAGATGTAATTTACAATAAATTTAGAGGATTGACTCCTTGGCCAGGTTTGTTTTTTAAATTAAACGATAAAACTGTAAAAGTTCACAATATCAACATAATAGAACAATATAATGATAATAAGAATGGAGAAGTTGTAAAAGTAGATAAGAATGGGATTAAAGTTGCTTGTGAAGATGGATTTATAGTTATCACAAGATTACAACTTCCAAATAAAAAACCTCTTAACGTTAGCGAATATTTGAATGGAAATTCATTTGAAGAGGGAATAATTTTGTAGGAGGAATCATTGTTTAATTTTTATTATGATAGAACTATGCTACTTTTGATTCCGGCTTTGATATTAGCATTTTACTCACAAATCAAAGTCACTCATACTTTTGATAAGTATAAGAAAATTACAAATTCAAAAGGATTGACTGGAAAAGAAATGGCAAGAGTTTTGCTTGATTACGAAGGTTTGTCTGATATAGAAATAGTAAATGTTCAAGGAAGCTTGACTGATTACTATGATTCATCAAAAAAAGTTTTGGCTTTATCAGATGCAGTGTATAATAGTCAGTCGATTTCTGCAGTTTCTGTAGCAAGTCACGAAGTAGGTCATGCGATTCAAGACAAGGAAAATTATGGTTTCTTGAGATTTAGAGAATCTTTGTTTCCTGTTGTGAATTTCGCATCGAAATCAGTATGGATTTTAATTTTACTTGGATTTATGTTTAGTATGAGACCATTAGTAGAATTTGGAATTATTTTATTCTCAGCGACTGTTTTGTTCCAATTAGTTACATTACCTGTTGAGTTTGATGCTAGTAGTAGAGCTATACGAGCTTTATCAAATGGACTATTGACTGATGATGAAATAGAACCTGCGAAACAAGTTTTAAAAGCAGCTGCATTAACTTATATTGCAAGTGCTTTGGTTTCACTGTTACAATTGGTAAGATTAGTATTGATATCAAGAGATAGAGATTAAAAATTAATGTAGATTGAACCTAAGGTTAATCCTTCTAGGTTCAATTTTTTTATTTTTGCTGTTTTAGTGTAAAATATATTATGTAATTAAAATAATTAAAAGAAATGAGAGATTATGAATATTAGAAACGAAATAATTAATATTACCAATTCAATTAATAATAAATCGGGATACTCTTCTGAATTATTAAAGACTTATGATTATGGTGATTTGGACAAGAGAGATATCGCTTACATTAAAAGGTGTGTATTTACAGAAATAGAAAATAGATTTTTCATAGATTATGTAATATCTAAGTGCAGCGATTTGGAATTAAATAAGCTTGATAAAATTGTTCTGGAAATCTTGCGAATGGCAACTACGGAAATACTATTTATGAAAACAGCTGATTATGCTGTAGTTGACGAAGCAGTAGAATTGGCTAACAACTTAACACATTATAAAGATTATGTTAATGCTGTTCTAAGGGAGGTTTGCAGGATTAATTTGGATGAGGAAGATTTAGGAGATGAAATTAAATTCTCCATAAACAAAGAATTACTTAAGATGTTGAACAAATCTTATTCAAAAAAAACTGTAAAAAAACTTCTCAAATCTTTCTTTTACAAATCTGATTTTGTAATTAAACAAAATAAAATAAAGGAGAATAATTTAAAAACAAATTTAGAAAATCAGGGATTCGTATTAGAAGAACATCCTTTTTTAAAAGATAGTTTTATCGTAAGAAATCCTGAATCGATAATAGATACGAACGAATTTAAAGAAGGTAAATTTATTATCCAAGATGGTTCTTGTAGTTTGTGCGCAGAGGTTTTAGAGCCAATGGAGAACTCCGTAGTTCTTGATATTTGTGCAGCTCCTGGGTCAAAATCATGCAACATTCAAGAAATAACAAATAATCAATCGATTATTTACTGTAATGATATTAATAATAATAAAATAGATAGAATAAAAGAAAATGTATATAAATGTGGAGTTGAAAATGTTCAATATATGAATTTTGATGCAACTATTTTACAAGAAGATTTGATAAATAAATTTGATAGAATTCTTGTGGATGCACCATGCTCTGCAACTGGTGTTATCAATAAAAATCCAGAGATAAAGTTATTCAGAACGAAAAAAGATGTAGAAGATTTGGTTGGAATCCAAAGAAGAATTCTTGAAAATTGTGAAAAATATTTAAAAAAAGACGGCATCTTAGTATATTCTACATGTTCTCTTTTAAAAGAAGAGAACGAAGAAAATGTGGATTATATTGAAAACAAATTAAATTTAAAAAGAGAAGATATTGATTTTTATGGAGATAAAAATGAATTTATAAAACTTATGCCTTTCCAAAAAGGAACACAGGGATTTTTCATTTCAAAGTTTGTAAAAGACTAATAGATTACAAAACTTGAGATTTTTGATATAATTTAGATTGGTGAATAATATGCAAAATAAAATTGTCTTGGAAAATATGACTGTCGATGAACTGAAAGAATTTTTTGTGAATAATGGAGAAAAATCTTTCAGAGCGTTGCAGTATTTTCAAGCTATTCATAAAAATAGAATATTCAATCCTAATAATATGACTAATTTTTCTAATGATTTAAGAGAAAAACTAGACAACTACAATGATATAAAAAATTGTTCTATTATCAAAAGGATTGATTCAAAATTAGACAACACGAAAAAATATCTTATAGAGTTGAGTGATGGTAATATCGTAGAAACGGTGTTTATGGAATATAAAACTCACACTTCAATATGTTTATCAACACAAATTGGTTGTAAAATGGGATGCAAATTTTGTGCATCGACAAAGAAAAGTTTCGTAAGAAATTTACAACCTTATGAGATGTGTGCTCAGATATATTTGGTAGAAAATGATTTGGGTATACGAATCAATAATATGGTTTTAATGGGCATAGGGGAACCATTAGATAATTACGATAATGTTATAAGGTTTATCGATTTGATTACAGACAAAGAAGGACAAGATATGTCTATTCGAAATATAACATTATCTACATGTGGATTAGTAGATAAAATAATTAAACTTGCAGATGGAAATATAGGGATAAACATAACTATTTCACTTCATAATCCATTTGATAATGAGAGAAATCAGCTAATGCCTATTGGAAACAAATACTCAATTGAAGAAATTCTAGATGCTTGTGACTATTATTTTGATAAAACCAAAAGGCGAATTGGATTTGAGTATACGGTAATCGAAAGTGTAAATGATTCAAAAAAATATATGGACAAGCTAGTCGATTTATTAAAAAATAGAAATTGTCTTTTGAACTTAATAACATTAAATCCTATTGAAGAATTTAATCAAAAATCTCCAGATAGAAACAAGATGATGGAATTTATGAATTACATGAATAAAAACAATGTTAATACTACAATAAGAAGAAAACAGGGCATTGATATTGAAGGAGCCTGTGGACAATTAAGAATTAACAATATGACTAAAAGAGGTGTGAAATGAAATATGCTTCAAGCACAGATATCGGATTGGTAAGAAAGCTTAATGAAGATTATCATATGAATTATATTACAGATGATTTTAGCTTGCTAGTTGTGTGCGACGGAATGGGTGGACATAAAGCTGGTGAAGTTGCAAGCAAAAAAGCTGTCGAAACTGTTATAAACTACGTAAAAGAAAATGAAAATGAAAAAGATTACGAGAATACACTGATAAAAGCGATTACTTTAGCAAATGAGGAAGTTTACAAAGATAGTGAAAATAATTCTGAACATAGAAATATGGGCACAACGATAGTTGCTTGTTTAGTTTATGATGATAATGCTATTGTCGCAAATGTTGGAGACAGTAGATTGTACTTATACAGGGATGGAGAATTAAAGCAAATTACCATAGATCATTCTCTTGTGAATGATTTATTATCATCTGGAACTATAACTGAAGAAGAGGCCTTAGATTTTGCACAAAAAAATGTTATTACAAGATCTTTAGGAATTCAAGATACTGTAGATATCGACATTTTTAATATTAAACTTATCAAAGATGATTTGATATTAATGTGCACAGATGGTTTGACTTCACAATTAGAAAATGAGGATATTGTTGATAATATTAAAAAAGAAACAGATTTGGATAAAATAACTCAAAATCTGATTGATGAAGCAAATGATATCGAAGGTATTGATAATATAACTATTACGCTTTATTTATATGAAGGGGAAAATTATGATAGGTAAAGTTTTAGGCGATAGATACGAGATAATAGAAGAAGTAGGCGTTGGCGGTATGGCCAAAGTGTACAAAGCTTTGGACACTGTTTTAAACCGATATGTCGCTGTGAAAGTATTAAAAAATGAATATATGGAAGACCAAGATTTTCTGAGAAAATTTGCAATGGAGGCACAATCTGCTGCATCTTTGACGCACGCTAATATAGTAAGTGTGTTCGATGTTGGAAGTTCGTATGTTGATGGTCGTAAATATAATTACATTGTAATGGAATATGTAGATGGTAAGACTTTAAAAGATATAATTGATGAAAAACAAATTCTGCCGATTGAAGATATTGTAAATTATGGTGTTCAAATAGCAAGTGCTTTAGAATGTGCTCATAAAAATGGAATTATTCACAGAGACATTAAACCACATAATATGTTAATTGATAAATCTAACAATTTAAAAGCTACAGATTTTGGCATTGCAAGAATTTCTTCGTCTGCAACATTGACATATACTTCAACTGTTTTGGGAACTGTTCATTATATTTCACCAGAACAAGCAAAGGGTAAATTTATTGATGAGAAAAGTGATATATATTCATTAGGTGTTGTATTGTATCAAATGGCTACAGGAGAAGTACCATTTGATGCACCAAATGCTGTTGGAATTGCATTGAAACATATTCAAGATCCATTGGTGCCACCTATAAATCTTCGTCATGATTTACCACAAGGTCTTAATGATATAATAGTTAAAGCGATGGCAAAAGATCCCAATGATAGATTTAAATCAGCTACAGAATTGAAAGAAATGTTGAGAAATTATCAAAACTATTCTTCTGATTTATATCAAAAAACTACTAAAAATCCAATAATTAAAGAAAATGATGAACAACCTGAAGTAAAAGAAGCAGTTTATAAAACGCCTAAACAATCTTCTACAAAAGATAATAAAAATAAATCCAAAAAATTTATGTGGATTCTATTGCCTATAGTTTTAGCAGCTTTGGTATTTATTGCAATTATATTTGGCAAGAAATATATAAACAAGAATAAGCAAGACCTAGTTTTAGTTCCTGCGTTAACTGGTTTAACGGAAACCGAAGCTTTAAATAAAGCTAAGGCTAATAATTTAATTGCTGTTGTTTCAGAATATAAGACTGAAAGTAATGTTGAACCAGGAAAAGTATTAGAACAAGATCCTGAATCCAGTACAGAAGTGAAAAAAGGAACTATTATAAAATTAGTTGTAAGCAAAGGCGAGGAACAGGTGTCTGTACCTAATTTATCCAATATGACTATTGAAAATGCTAAAATTCAACTAAATAAATTAGGCTTAGAAATTGGTGAAATAACTAAAGAAAACAGCGATAATTTTGAAGCTGGAAAAATTATGCAACAACATCCAGATTCAGGAACTAGCATAAATAAAGACTCGAAAGTTGATGTTGTAATTTCTTTAGGTAAAAAAGAAGAACTAGTAGAGATGGTTGATTTAATAGGAGCGGATATAAGTCAAGCTAGTAATAAATTAAAATCAATCGGACTAAATATAGGAAATATTGAAAAGAAATTTAGCAATTCATATGATACAAATCAAGTTATATGGCAACAATATGATGCTGGAAAGAAACTAAAAAAAGATAGTTCAATTGATGTTATAATCAGTAAAGGGAAAAAAGAACCTGAAATGATTGATAAAATATTCAGAATAAGTAAACCTGTAGAAAAAGGAATTTACACAGTAACTATTAAAGATGAAACTGAAAATAATATAATATATGAAGAAAATCATAATGCTTCTGAAGGAGATATCAGAATTAAAGTAAAAGTAAAACCTAATAATGATATTAAAGTCTATATTAATGGAGAATTAGTTAATGTCGGATAAAACAGGTGTTATTACGAAAATTCAAAGGGAATTATTCTATGTAAGCGTTGGAAACGAAGTGTATCCTTCGAAGGCAAAGGGGAATTTTAGGAACAAGAAAATAACTCCAGTTGTAGGCGATAAAGTAGATATAAACGTAGAAAATGGTCTTGGATTTATTTTAAAAATACATCCAAGATCTGTGCTTTTGCACCGCCCTGAAGTGAGTAATATAGATAAATGTTTCGTTCTAAGTAGCATTAAGTCACCTAATATTAATCTAATGTTACTAGACAAATATCTATTAATGATTGAGAAAAATAGCATTGATTGCGTCATTGTATTTAATAAGTCTGATTTGGTATCTGAAGATGAGAAAAAATTTTATGCTGATATATACAGAAATATCGGCTATAAAGTAATATTTAACTCAAATGAATCTTCAATCACTAATGAAGAATTATTAAATGAATTCAGAAATCATATCAATTGTGTTATTGGTCCCAGCGGGGCGGGAAAATCCAGTACTTTAAAAAAATTATTTCCAAGTGAGGATTTTATTTCTGGTAAAATAAGTGCTAAAACTCAGAGAGGAAAGCAAACGACAAGACACATTGAAATTAAAATGGTAGATGACAATACTTACGTTTTAGACACACCGGGTTTTAGTTCTTTTGATTTGTCTTTTTTAGATGACAAATCTGAAATTAAAAATAATTTTGTAGAATTTAAAAAAAATAGTTTGAGATGTAAGTTCAATAATTGTGATCACATTAATGAACCAAAATGTGAAATAAAAAGACTTGTTGAAATTGGAGAAATATCCCAGAGTAGATATGATAATTATTTGAAGATAGTTGAAGAATACAAAAAAATTAGGAGGTATTAATGGCTAATTTAAGTCCGTCTTTGTTGGCGTGTAACTTTTTTGAGTTAGAAAAAAACTTAGATATACTAAAAAATAAGGGAATAAAATATTTGCATTTGGATGTTATGGACGGAAATTTTGTGCCAAATATTTCTTTTGGTCCAGCAGTTATAAAACAAATAAGAGAAAAATATCCGGACTTTATTCTTGATTGTCACTTGATGGTTAACAAACCAGAAAATATTATAGATGACATTTTGAATGCCGGAGCTGATATAATTACTTTTCATCCAGAAGCAACTTTTCATCCACATAGGATTATTCAAACTGTTCATAAAGCTGGAAAAAAATGTGGATTAGCACTTAATCCATCCACAGGATTGGAATGTTGTGATTATATTATTGATGATTTGGATATAATACTTGTAATGAGTGTAAATCCAGGCTTTGGAGGACAATCCTTTATAGAGAGTCAATATTCAAAAATAAAAGATGCAAGAAAAATGATAGAAACATCAAAAAAAGATATTTTACTGGAAGTTGATGGAGGAGTGAAAACTTCTAATGTCGATAAAGTGTTAGAATCTGGAGCTAATCTAATTGTAAGTGGTTCAGATGTTTTTAATCATGACATAGAATCGCAACTAGATATTTACAATCAAAAATTATAGTTAAAAGGAGGATATCTTGAATAAAAATTTGAGATTTATGGTTGAAGGGGCAATTACTTTAGCTTTGACAGCTGTACTAAATAGCATTGTTATTTTTAAAATGCCAAGAGGAGGATCTGTTTCCCTAGCGGGATATGTTCCGATTTTATTGTTTGGACTAAGATGGGGGCTAAAACCAGGGATTGTAATTGGATTAATGTATGGAGTTTTGGATAGCTTTGTTGATCCTTATGTTATCCACCCAATACAATATATACTAGATTATCCAATAGCTTATATGGCTTTAGGATTATCAGGGTTAGGATGTAATGAAGAAACTTTGAGTGGCAAAATTAATTATAAAATGATTTTAGCATGTATATTCGCTATTTTAATGAGAGGAGTAGCTGCGATTTTAAGTGGTTATGTATTTTTCAAAGACACATTGCCAACAGATATTCCTGCATTACTAGGATCATTCTTATATAACATCACCTACATTGTTCCTAATGGAATTATAGCTATAGTTGTCATATTAATTTTAATTAAACCTGTATCAAAGGTAAGTAAAAAATGATTGGTTTGATTTGTTGCGCAGGGGAATTATCTGATAAGAATCTTTTTGAAGAATATTATGAAAAATCAGACTTTAAAATAGCTGTAGATGGTGGAACAAAATATTTCACAGATTATCATAAAGATTTTGATTTCGCTATAGGAGATTTTGACTCTATAAATAATGAGGACAAAATTTTTCTAGAAGAAAACAACAAGATTTTTGAAAAATATAATTGCAAAAAAGATTTTACTGATTTTGAAGCCGCAATAAATATATTAATCGAAAAGAACTGTAATACAATATATGCTTTTGGGGCAACAGGAACCAGATTAGATCACACAATGTCGAATTTAATTTATTCAAAAAAATGCTATGAAAAAGGAATTGAACTTATATTTATTGGTAACAATAATATAATTAAATTCTTAGGAGAAAGCACAGAATGTGTTATGAGATATGACTATATTTCCATTGTAGTTTTATCGAATAGTGGAATGAAAATTAGGTTAAATGGTTTTGAATACGACAGCGAATTTTTAGATGTTGATTTTTGTTCAACATTGACGATTAGTAATAAAATAAAAAATAAAAAAGCATATATAGAATTAATAGAGGGATATGGCCTTTTAATTGATTCTAGAGATTAAAAAAGAGTCGAAGTTTTCGACTCTTTGTTTTATTCTTCTTCTGTTGTTTTGATAAATTGAGGTCTTTCAACTAAACCTGATCTTAAGCATCTAGTGCATACATTGATTCTTTTTGGTTTGCCATCGACTAAAGCTCTAACTTTTCTGATGTTAGGTGCCCAGCTTCTATTTGAAGATCTTAAAGAAAATGATCTATTATTTCCGAAAGTTCTTGATTTACCACAAATTTCACATTTTTTGGACATAATTACACCTCCTGGTTCTTTTTCAAATGTCTCTTGATATTATAGCATATTTTAAAACTGAATTTCAAGCTTTTAGAGCTAAAATATGTTATAATAATATAGTATTAATATGTAAATTAGAATCTTAAACATTAAAAGAGTATAATATAATTAATTAGGTATCACAAATAGGAGGTAATATGACTACTAAAATTGATAACGAATATGGTTCAATATTAATATCAGATAATATCGTTAGAACTATTGCTAGTGAAACAGCTATGACTTGTTACGGGATTGTTGGACTAGCTTATAAAAATTTATCAGACGGATTTTTAATGTTACTCAATAAAGACAATATGAGTAAGGGAGTAAAAGTTTATACAAAAAATAATAAAATTGTAATAGATTTAACTGTAGTTTTGGAATATGGTACCAAAATTGCTGTGGTTTGCCAAAATATTATTGATACAGTTAAATATAGTGTAGAAAACAAAACTGGTCTTGAAGTAGAATGTGTTAATGTTCTTGTTCAAGATATGAGAATAAACGAAGAAAAATAGGGGGCACAATGAAGAATGACGCAACACTGTTCAAGAATTGCCTTCTAGCGGGATTTAAGAACTTAGAAAATAAAAGAGAAATAGTAAATAGCTTAAATGTTTTTCCAGTTCCAGATGGAGATACTGGCACTAATATGACATTGACAATTAAATCAGCTATTTCTAAAGTCAATGGCGTAACTGATTTGAGTATTGCAAATTTAGCTAAAGCCATGAGTGATGGTTCTCTTATGGGAGCTAGAGGAAATTCTGGTGTAATTACTTCTCAAATCATGAGAGGTTTTTATAATGGATTTAAAGATTATACTGAATTTAATATATTTGCATTAAGAGATGGATTTGTTGAAAGTTATAAAACTGCATACAAAGCTGTAATGAAACCAACAGAAGGAACAATTCTTACAGTTTCTAGATGTATGGGTGAGTTTGCTGATCAAAACTACCAAAATTATGAAGATATTAAAGAATTTTTGACAGATATTATATCTGAAGGTAACAAGGCACTTCTTAAAACTAAAGAAATGTTACCTGTTTTGAAAGAAGCCGACGTAGTTGATGCAGGTGGACAAGGTTTAATGTTATTCTTAGAAGGCGTTTTAAATTACGATAATGAAAAATTGATTTCCGAAACAGTAATTGACGAATCTTCTAGAACTATTAATGAAAATACGAATGTTGTATCAGATGAAGAAATAGAATTCGGATATTGTACTGAATTTTTTATAATGACTGATGCAGATGAAAATTCATATAGATCAAAATTAGAAAACTTTGGGGATTGTTTACTAGTTGTAAAAGGTGATGGAGTAATCAAAACTCATATTCATACTAATAATCCTGGTAAAGTTTTAGAAATTGCCATGGAATTAGGTGCTCTAAGAGATATCAAAATAGATAATATGAGATTGCAACATCAAAACTTGCATTCTACTGAAGAAGAAATTAGTCAAGCTTCTACAAAACCTTCAGAACCAGAAAAAGATTTTGGATTTGTGGTTGTTAGCAGTGGTAAAGGATTCAGTAAAGTTTTCGATATGTTAAATGTTGATGAAGTGATTACTGGTGGACAAACAATGAATCCTTCAACTGAAGATATAGTTAATTCTATAGAAAAAGTTAATGCAAAGACAGTTTTTGTATTTCCTAACAATAAGAACATCATATTATCAGCTAATCAAGCAAAACAAATAGTTGATAAAGAAGTATTTGTTGTAGAGACAAAAGCCGTACCACAATCTATTTCGGCTCTTTTAGCATTCAATGAAGAAGCAAGTGCAGAAGAAAACTTTGATAGTTTTAACGATGTAATAGCAACAGTTAAGACTGGTGAAGTTACTTTTGCGGTAAAAGATTTAAATATGTCAGATATTAAAGTAAAGAAAGATGACATTATCGGTCTTGATCAAAAGAATATCAGAGCGGTTGGTAATGATATTAATAAAGTTTCAATGGATTTATTGAGACAACTAATTCAAAAAGACGATTCATTGGTTACAATTTATTACGGTGAAGGCTGTGATGAAATGGTTGCTAATAAGTTGAAGGATACTTTGGAAGAAGAATATAAAAACATTGATATTGAGGTTGTCGAAGGATCTCAACCTTTATATTACTATGTATTTTCAATAGAATAACTCCTTACAAATAATTACAGATAATAGATCGATTTTCATCGGTCTATTATTTGTATGTTTAATGTAGGGATTTTTTTGTGTGGTGAGTTATGCAATTATCAGAAGTAAAAGGAATAGGAAAGAAAAAATTAGAAGTTTTAAACTCAATGGGTATTTTTGATGCTAATGATTTATTGAATTATTTCCCGTATAGGTACGAAAATAGATCAATAATAAAAAATATAATAGATATACGAGATGAAGAAAGCTGCGTTATAAAAGTCAAATTTATTTCAAAGCCTGTAACTAAATATCTTAGAAGAAATTTAAACTTAACATCTGCTATTGCTTTTGACGATACTTCTAAAATAAGTGTGTCATGGTTTAATCAGCCTTTTATCAGAAATCAAATTTTACCAAACACTACCTACTATTTGTATGGGAAAATAAATAGAGTTCAAAATCAATTCAAGATATCGTCACCAATTTTGAGTAAAACTTTTGGTGGAAAATTGGGCATTATTTATCCAATTTACAAAGTAAGAAAAGGCGTTACAAATAATGATATGATTAAATTCATTGATTTTGCTATTAAACATTGTATTGATGAAATTAAAAATGTTATTCCTTATAGTATGATTAAAAACTACGATATTGAGAACAAAAGAAATGCAATAAAAAACATACACAAGCCTGTGGATTATGCACAATTTAAACGAGCCAGGACAGCGCTTGTTCTTGAAGAAGTTATTATAATGCAATTGGCAATGAAATCAATGAAGACAACACTAAACGAACAAAATTATATAAAATTTCAAACTGACGAAAGCATGGATCTTTTCATACAGTCTTTAAAATTTGAACTTACAAAAGGACAGTTAGAAGCAATTAGAGATATTGAAAGTGATATGACATCTGAAAAGAGAATGAATAGATTGGTTCAAGGAGATGTAGGAAGTGGAAAGACAATAGTAGCTGAAGCAGCGATATTCAAATCATATTCAAGTGGTTATCAATCAGCTTTTATGGCTCCTACGGATATTTTAGCGACACAACATTATGAAAACTTATCGGATGATTTTTCAAAATTTGGGTTAAAAGTTTGTTTATTAAAATCTGATTTAACAAAATCGGAAAAAGATTCTGTTGTAGAAGGAATAAAGTCGGGTTATTTTGATGTCATAGTTGGTACGCATGCAATAATACAAGATTTTGTGGAATTTAAAAAGCTTGGACTCGTAATTACCGATGAGCAACATAGATTTGGTGTAGGGCAAAGAAAGAAAATTTCAGACAAGGGACAAAATCCAGATGTTCTTGTGATGACAGCTACTCCAATTCCAAGAACTTTAGCACTTTCTTACTATGGGGATTTGGATATATCAACAATAAATGAAATGCCTAAAGGCAGAAAAGTAATAGAAACATATTCTGTTGGATTTAGTTATGAAAAAAGAATAGCAGCTTTTATCAGAAAACAAGTTGAAAATGGGTTTCAAGCTTATGTTGTGTGTCCATTGATAGAAGAATCTGAAGCATTGGATTTAGAGAATGTAACAGAACTTTACAATAAGTTATCTAGTGAATATTTTTCTGATATAAATGTTGGAATGTTACACGGTAAAATGAAATCTTCGGAAAAAGAAGAAATTATGAAAGATTTTGTAGACGGGAATACAAAAATATTGGTATCTACAACAGTTATTGAAGTTGGCGTTAATGTCAAAAAAGCAAATGTAATTGTTATATATAATGCAGAAAGATTTGGACTTTCACAACTTCATCAATTAAGAGGTAGAGTGGGCAGATCTTCAGATCAATCTTATTGTATTCTTATCAACAATGCACATTCTGATGAACAAATGGAAAGAATGAATATTATGGTTAAGACGAACAGCGGATTTGAACTATCACAAAAGGATTTGATGATGAGAGGTAGTGGTGATTTGTTAGGAACTAGACAATCAGGAATACCACTTCTAAACATAGCAGATCTAGAAAAAGACTATGATTTGATAGAAAAAGCTGCTGTGATAACTGAGTATATATATACGAATGATTTATGCGAAACTAAAGAATATATGTATTTGGATGAAGAAATTAATAAGTTTAAAGATAAATTACTAGAAAATGTTATTTTTAATTGAGGTGAGAAATGAAAGTTATTTCAGGAAAAATGAGAGGTATGAACTTAAATACCGATTTAGATAGATTTACAAGACCGACAGAAGGTAAAATAAAAGAGGCTATATTTAGCGTGATTTTTCAAGTAAAACCTAATTCCAAAGCATTAGATTTATTTGCAGGAAGTGGCGCAGTTGGTATAGAGTTCATAAGTCGTGGATGTGATTTAGTAGTATTTAGTGAAGCTTCTAATGATAATATAAAATGCATCAATGAAAATATTGAGCATACAAAATCACAGGAATTCGCAAAAGTCTTTAAAGGTGATTTTAAGAAAAATTTATTGAATATCAGAAGACAAGGATTAAAATTTGATTATGTTTTTATCGATCCGCCTTATGAAAGATTAAATTATTACAAAGAATCCATTCAAATGCTCATAGATAATGATCTTTTAAATGATGATTGTCTTGTTATATTAGAATCCGAAAAAGAATTGTCTGATGAATATTTCAAAAATTTGAAATTAGAAAAACAAAAACAATATGGTAAAAAGAAGAATATATATTTTTTGAGGAATGATAATGAATAAAACAAAGGTATTATATCCGGGTAGTTTTGATCCAATTACGAATGGACACATGGATATTATTGAAAGAAGTGCAAAAATTTTTGAAGAAGTAAATGTAGCTGTTGTAAAAAACATTCAAAAGAAAAGTACATTTTCTCTTGAACAAAGAGTTTCGATGATTAAAAAATCTTGTAGCCATTTATCTAATGTAAGAGTTCATCAATTTGAAGGATTGACTGTAGATTTTGCAAAACAAATAGGATGTAGTACAATTATAAGGGGACTACGTGCTGTTAGTGATTTTGAATCAGAAATGCAAATGTCTTTGGCTAATAAGAAATTAAATAATGAATTAGAAACATTGTTTTTAGTTGCAGATGGCAAATATGCATTTCTTTCGTCTTCTATAGTAAGAGAGATAGCTTCCTACGGCGCTGATATATCAGAACTTGTTCCTGAAAATATCATTGAAGATATAAAGGATAAATTTAACGATAAATAAATGCTTTATCTTGAATTAATTTGATATTTTTATTATAATAATTGTAAGAATAATTAGCTCAATGCAGGAGGGTTACATGGATATTATTAAGTTAATAGAAGAAATGGAAGACATACTTGATGAAGCATCAACAGTTCCATTTTCTAAAAAAGTTATGGTTGAAAGAGAAGAACTTCTATCAGTTTTAAAAGATATGAGAGAAAATTTACCAGAAGAAATCAAACAAGCTCAATGGACTAATGCTGAAAAGAATAGAATTATTGATGAAGCTAACAGAGAATCTGAAAATATTAGAACTCAAGCTTACAAAGAAGCAGAAAAAATAGACCAAGAAGCTCGAAACAGATTTGAAACAATGGTAAATGAACACGATGTTACTATTGCAGCTCAAAAAAATGCAGAAGAAATTACTTCTCAAGCTGAAAACAATGCTAGACTATTAAAGAGTCAATCTATCCAATATATCGATGAAATGTTGGAAACAACTCAAGACAAATTGAACAATCTATTGGAAGAATTACAAGAAAACAGAAATGAATTAAAAGGCTAAAAAAAAGCTTGGTAGTTTGAACTGACCCCCAAAAGTTAGACCAAAAAACTAACTAAAGGAGGTCAGTTTTTTAATGGCAAAATATAGTACAGAATTCAAAACGAAAGTGGTAAAAGAGTATTTAGAATCTAATACCTCATATAA
>NZ_JBRFJE010000011.1:0-57977 GCF_052932165.1 Finegoldia sp. P3-F-LR
AAGAATAACCACGAAGCCTCAATAATTGATTCTAATGGTAAACTTGTTTCTGAGTCTTTTTCTTTTTCTAATTCTATCAGGGGTTTAGAAAAGTTTCAGAAATTTATTTCCTCTTTTTCGATTGATTCTAACAATTGTATTATTGGTATGGAAGCTACAGGTCATTATTGGCTTTCTCTTTATTCTTTCTTGATAGATTTAGGTTTTTCCTGTGTTGTTATTAACCCTATTCAATCTGATGCTTTTAGAAAGATGTACATTAGACAGACCAAGAATGATTCTGTTGATTCTTTTGTCATTGCTCAAATTCTTAGGTTTGGTGAATTTTCTGTTTCTCATTTTTCTGATGAGGATACTTTTGCTTTAAGAAATCTTTCTAGGTTCAGGTTTGCTCTTGTTGATGAAGCTTCTGATTGGAAAAGAAAGCTTGTTGCTATTTTAGATCAAGTTTTTCCTGAGTATTCTTCGCTTTTTTCTAATATTTATGGTGTAGCTTCTAGAGAGCTTTTGAGTAAGTATCCTTTGCCTGAGGATATGATTTCTATTTCTGCTGATGAGCTAGCTAAGATGTTGTCTAAGTGCAGTAGAGGTCGCTTTGGCATTGATAAGGCTAAAGAAATTCAAGAGAAGGCTTCTAATTCCTTTGGTGTTAAGTTTGCTTTGAAGTCTTTTTCTTTTCAAATCAAACAAATTATTGCTCAAATTTCTTTTCTTGAAGATCAGATTTTTGAGATTGAAGATGAAATTTCTTCTATGATTAATTCTTTATGTCCTGTTATTACTTCTATTACCGGTATTGGTGATGTCTTAGGTGCTGCTATTTTCTCAGAAATCGGTGATATTTCACGATTTGAGAGAGCTAATCAGTTGGTCGCTTATGCTGGTTTGGATGTTGCTGTTAAGCAATCTGGTAATTTTAATGCTACTGATACTAAGATTTCTAAACGTGGTTCTCCTTATCTTAGACATGCTATTTGGCTTGCTGCTTGTGTTGCTGCTTTTAAAGATCCTGCTTTGTCTGTGTATTATCAAAAACTTCGACAAAGGGGTAAGGCTCATGGTACAGCTATTGGTGCTGTTGCTAGAAAACTTACCAACATAATTTTTGCTGTTTTGAGGGATAACAAAGCTTACATACCTAATATTTAGTTGTTATTCAATTTTGATAAGCCTAAATTTTTAGGCTTGTTTGACATGCCTTAAATTTCAAGATAAATTATTTTTTATTTTCTCTTGACATTTGATAGCTGGTCTTAAATGTGATATTCTTTTTTAATATCCAATATCATTATACCCCTTTTTTATATTTTTTACACAGAAAAAAGAAAAAAGACTATCGTTTTTTTGATAGTCCTTTTGATTTTATTCCTCTTCGTTTAATGCATCGATTGTATCATCAGTCAATCCCTTTAATTTTTCGACATAGTTTGCATCGTGATTTTTCTTAGGAATCAATATTATCCTGTCGTTTTCAAGTTCACACTCAAATATATCTCCAACTCTTAGGTCGTATTTTCTCATTAATATATCTGGTATTGTAATTTTGTTTCCTTTTTCTACTTCGAAATTCATATTATCCTGCCTTCTTCTGTAATGTTGTGTTTACTTTATTTTAGCATTATTTCTTGAATTTGAAAAGTTTTTCCTATTTGGTTGTTTAATTTTTGAATATGCTACGAAAACTATCATTCCTATAACTGCATTTACTACGATTGCTCCACCTGGTTTAATATCAAATTGATAAGATTGAACTATTCCCAACATCATATACAAAATACCGAGTATTATCGTTATGATGTATGTTTTCTTGTAGCTTTTTGCAATTATGAGTGCTGTGGCTACGGGAAGTACAATCAAAGATGTCACCATCAACGCTCCAACTATTTTCACTGCAAGAGCTATGGTAATCGCTGACAAAAATGTAAATATCGCATTGATTCTATTTACTTTCACCCCAGCAAGACGAGCGATGTTTTTGTCGATAGAAATAGCCAATAGTCCGGAATATTGCGATATAGACACCACTAAAATTAATATAAAAATCACAGAAATATTTATCACATCTCTGTTTGTTACAGAAGAAATGCTTCCGAAAAGATACGATTCAAATGAGTTTCCTCCAGGAGCAAAATCAGATAATATCGCTGCAATTCCAAGTCCCGTACTCATTATGACAGCAGTTGCCATATCTCCGTATTGCGGAAATTTTTTCCTGATTAATTCGATTAAAAATGCCGCTACAACACAGACTATTGCAGAGCCTAATAAAGGATCAAATCCTAAAATAAGTCCAAGCCCAACTCCACTAAGAGCAGTATGAGAAAGCGCATCTCCTATCATCGATGTTTTACGATTAACCATTATTATTCCAATCATCGGAATCATTATCGAAAGCATCAATCCTGCTACCAATGCTTTTCTCATAAACGCAAATTCTAGCATTTTACAAGCCTCCCTTCAATCATTTCGTATTGTGTTCTATCAATATCCAAAGCTTCTATTTCTTTTATTTCGTGAGTTACCATTATTACAGTTATGTTGTAATCTTTGTTGAGTTTAGCAATTGTTTTTATAAATTTCTCTTTGTTTTCTTTGTCAACACCTGCAGTCGGCTCATCGAGTATAAGAAGTTTGGGCTCGTTAATCATCGCCCTACAAATCATAGCTCTTTGTTGAAGCCCTCCCGACAACTCATTTACTGGACGATTAATATATTCTTTCATTCCCATTTCTTCCATAATTTTCCTAGCTTTATCGTAATGTTTTTTGCGTGCGACTTTAATTAGCCCAAAATCTTCATACAAATTTAACGTTACAAGCTCCAAACAAGTAATCGGAAACGCAATTTTGTTTACAATATTTATTTGAGGAACATATCCTATATCTCGGTAGCTTTTGTAATCTTTAATATTTTTATCTAAAACTTTGATTTCTCCGTCATCAGCTTTTAACTCTCCCAGCATTAATTTCAATAAAGTTGATTTACCGCTACCATTTCCTCCAAGGATTAGAGCCATTTCTCCTTGATTTATCTTCAAATTCAAATCTTTAAGCACCAAATCTTCATTATAACCAAAGTTTAAGTTTTTAATAGTTACTGCATTCATTTATACACCTGCCTTTTTCATAGATTCGTATAAGTTTTTCAAATTCATCTCAATTAATTCGATATATCCTTGATTATTGTCCTGTTGCTCTTTTGTTATAAATTCCATCGAAGCCAAAGGCTTTATATCTCCTCCCAATTCTTCCGATAAAGTCTTCGCTTCTTTTGGAGGTTTTCCATATTCATAAAATACCGTAGTAATGTTTTTCGTTTTCGCAAAATCCACGGCTTTTTTTATTGTTTTAAGACTTGGACTTTCCATGCTAGTAAGACCTTCTAATGGATACTGAGTAAGCCCAAAATCCCTCGCTATATATGCATAAGCGTAATGTGTTACCAAAAAGCTTTTGTTGTCTAATTTACTAAATTTTTCTTTGTATTCGGCGTCAATATCTGTCAATTTATCTACATATTTCAATTTGTTTTTGTGATAAATTTTCTTGTTGTCTGGGTATTTTTGTATCAATTTATCCTGGATACTATTCAAATATTTCTTTGCATTTACAACAGATAACCATGAATGTGGATCGTAAGTTATCTTGTCAAATCCCGACGAAGATCCTTCCATTACAGGCTTTAATTTGCCCTCATCTTGAAGCAATTTACCGTTAGTATCTTGTAAATAATATGGTAGCAAATCTTCGCTTATTCTGTCCGATACGAAAATCCACTTGCCATCATCTTTTATATTGTAAAATATTTCTCCAGATTCATGGCCCATTTCAAGGCCATATACTTTTCCTTCTTCAACATCGAAAGTGTTTTTTTGGTGAACAATCTCACCTTTTTGATTCATAATTTCCTTAGCTTTTTTCACCAATTCTTTTTTGTCTTCTCCATTGTCCTTGAAGAACGCAACCCTCATAATATCTTCATGAGTATGCCCAAAATCTATTTTTCGTTTTCCCTTTGTTAAATCCAATTGTGCCATATATTGAAAATCGCCCCTTGCAGCAGCTCCTTTATACGTGATTAGCTCTACAGAATCCGACAACTTCAAAATATCTAAATTAGGCAAATTCTCGTGCACCTTGTCTACCCAATGTTCCATATTCGCACCATTTACAACCAGCAAATCTGCATCGGCAAGTTTTTTCATATCCTTAGCAGACGGCTCCCACAAATGAGGCTCCTTATCCACAGGCATAAAAGTTCTCACCTCAACAGTATCTCCTGCAATCATCTTCACCAAATCATGCACAGGAAAAAACGATGTGTAGATAACAGGTTTTCCTGAAGATTTTTTCGTGTGATTGGAACATCCCGCAAACAAAACCATGCACAAGGCTAATAGAAAACTCAAAAATCTCTTTTTCATCTAAATTCTCCTTTTCAAAAATCAAAGGACAGGTCGTCCCTGCCCTTTGTCAATTTCATATTCCAACCTTATTCTTCGATTTCTCCGATAATTTGTTTATCAGTTGTGTTTGGTTTTACGAAAGTTGGGAACCAGCCTTCCTTTGCAAATAATTCTTCCTTGTCATTACCATATCTCATGTGGAAATGTGTCAACTCTTCTTCGCCGTGAATTGGCATCATCAACAAAACTTTATATTTTGCATTAGAATCCACAGCTTCAAAAACATCCCATTCTAGCATGTGTGATCCATGTTTTACAGCCTTTTTTTCCACAAATTTGTACTCAGTTTCAGCTATTTTCTCTCCATTTTCTGAAGGGATTTTACTTGTGAATGTAATCTTGTTTCCGTCGATTTTCAATCCGTTGAATTCACATTTTCTTTTTTCAAGATAATCTGCTTTTGCTTTTTTCTCATCGATATTTTCTTTTTTTGCTAAAGTTTTGAAAGCGCCTTGAACTTCTGGCTTATCCAAATAACTTCCCATGTTGTTCCATTCTCCGTCCCAATCAGACAAGCTTACTTCTTCCTTTTTGTCCTCAGTTTTTTCAGTAGCCTTGCTGTCTTCTTTTTTGTCTTCTTGTTTTTGTTCAGCTTGTTTTGTGTTTTCTTTCGGTGCATCTTTTTGTGCTCCACAACCATTCAGCAATAACGCCGCTGACATCACTCCAACTATAGCCATCAATTTTAATTTATTCATATCAATACTCCTTATTTGTATTTGTTAGTAGAACAATACAAGTAGTTATTAATATCTCAAAATAAATTTGAATGCATTCTAATTTTATTAATTAATTAACTTACTACAATAAAATTTGGTTTTCTATTCTATTTTTCCTATTCAATTTTAAATATGTAATAAGTTTATTTGAGAATTAAAAACTTATTTAGTTGCAAATTACGTCTAATCTGCAAAATCAATTGTAAAAATCATCCTACTAACTTTATCCAAATAAATAATAACATTATTTTTTTACTCTGTCAATAATGATAATCATTTGAATTTAAAATTTTTTTCAATCAAAAAATCGGATTTGAATAATCAAATCCGATCTGTGATGTTCTATTTATTTTGTTTATTCATTGTGCAACAGTCTAATCTTTCTTCACCGAAAGTGTTTTTGTTTTCGTTGCCCAATTTTTTTAAAAATTCTTCAAAATTTTTCTTTATTTTACTAAAAATTTTCATTTAATCACTACCTTTTTAGTTTCAATGTCAACTTGTTTACATTTATATTATACACCTATTGAGTTTCATTTTCAAATTCCAAAAAAATTTGACGTGATTAGAAGTTTAAATTATAATATTAGTAGTTACAGTTCATATGTTTTGAATTTGAACTTCTAATTTCATTTATGGAGGAAATCAATGAGCTTTGGTGCTAAATTAAAACAACTTAGAGAAGACAGGGGTCTTACTCAGACAGAACTTGCGGACAAGCTTGGTGTTACTTTGAAGACTATAAGTAACTACGAAACTAAAGGCACTCGTCCACGCACTCAAGATATGTACAAAAAAATCGCGGAATTTTTTAATGTTGACATCAATTTTTTGTTAACTGTGGAAGATAATTTCGTGCTGGATTCTGCTAAAAATTTCGGATATTCTGGTAAAAAAGATGCGGAGAATTTGGTGGATAATTTGTCGGGACTTTTCGCTGGAGGTTCTCTTCCTGAAGAAGACAAGGACAAACTTTTCAATGCGATTGCTGAGGCGTATTACGAAGCCAAATTAGAGAATAAAAAATACGGAAAAAACAAGAATAAAAGGTAGTCTTATGTACAATAGATGGATATATGATAAGGTAAATAGTTTGGTTGAAAAATACCACACCAGAAATCCCGAGGAGCTTTTGGAGTTGTTGGGAATTAAGCTTCATTATATCGATAGTCCGTCCAAACTTTTGGGAGTGTATCAAGTAATTCTTAGAAATAGGGTTATTTTGATTGCGAACAACATCGGAAGTTTGAAAAAAATCGTACTGGCTCACGAGATTGGCCACGATCAACTCCACAGAAAATACTGCATTGATGGCCACGCTTTTCACGAGAACAAGGTGTTCAATCCTACCGATGTTTTTGAAAACGAAGCGAATATTTTCGCGGCGCATCTTTTGATTTCCGATGAAGATTTGATTAAAACTATGCGCGAGTACACTGACGACAAGACTATGGCGTACAAGTTAGGTGTGGATATTAATTTGTTGAATTTGAAAATATCTGAAATGGTGAAGCTGAACAAGTTTCCTGCAGATATTTTCTATATTGAAAATCCAAAATCTACGTTTTTGGAAGATTACAGTCCGTTGGATGACGAGTAAGGAGGTTGTTTTGGGATTTATAGATTACTCTTTGGAGCCAAAATCTGATATTTCTTTTGTGGATATCAAAAGTTTTTATGCAAGCGTTGAATGCGTCAAGAGAAATCTGAATCCCTTGACAACTTCTCTTTGCGTCATGAGTAATTCCGACAATGCGAGCGGATTAATTCTCGCAAGCTCTCCTACTTTCAAGAAAGTTTTTGGAAAGAAGAATGTCGGTAGGGCTTTTGATTTGCCTTTTCACGTCCACGATAGGAAGTTTAACTTCCAATCAGCTCTCAGACAAAATTTACCAATAACTGATTCATATATCAATTACATCGAAACGTGGGCGAAAAATACCCTCATCGTTCCTCCAAGAATGGCATTGTACATTGAGGAGAATTTGAAAATCCAGAAGATTTTCATGAATTACGCAGCAAAAGACGAGATTCTTCCCTACTCTATCGACGAGGGATTTATCGATTTGACAACTAGCTTGAACTATTTTATCCCCGATAAAACAATATCTCGCAAGGACAAGTTGGATTTGATATCTTCTAGGATTCAAAACGAAATCAGAAACAAAACTGGATTGTATTCTACTGTTGGAATGAGTAATTCCAATCCTCTGTTAGCAAAGCTTGCGCTGGACAACGAAGCGAAGAAAACTGTGAATATGAGGGCGAATTGGTCTTATGAAGATGTGGAACAAAAAGTGTGGAACATTCCTGATTTAACAGATTTTTGGGGAATCGGTGAAAGAATGAAGCGAAGGCTGAATAAATTGTGTATTTTTTCGGTGAGAGATCTCGCAAATTCCAATCCAGATCTTTTGAAACGAGAATTCGGGATAATGGGTGTGCAGTTATGGTTTCACGCGAACGGCGTAGATGAATCCAAAGTCACACAACCTTACAAAGGAAAATCCAAGGGACTGGGCAATTCACAAGTTCTTCCCAGAGATTACTCCAAGAAAAGTGAAATCGAAATAGTTCTCAAAGAAATCGCAGAACAAGTTGCTATAAGAATTAGAAGAATCAAAAAGAAAGCGACTGTAGTGTCGATTTATGTTGGATATTCCTACAAGGAAAACAAAAAATACATCCACGCTCAAAAAACCATCTCCCCTTCCCAATCAACAGCAGAGCTAACAGATCATGTTATGGATTTGTTTCACAAGAAATATCAGGGAGGATCTGTCAGAAGACTTGGCGTAAGTTATGAAAATTTGGTGGACGAAGCGTGCATATCATTTTCACTTTTTGAAGACATTGAGAAAATAGAAAAACAGAAAAATTTGGAATCTGCAATCGATGAAATCAGAGACAAATACGGATTCACTTCCATTCAAAAAGCGACATCTCTTATGGAAGGATCACGTGTTATCGAACGAAGCAAACTAATTGGAGGCCACTGCGGCGGAATGGACGGCACTTATGATTATTAGAAATTATCTTCCCTACAAATCAGCCAGGGAATATTGCGACAGAAAAATGGCGAAATGGATGGGGTTTTTCCTATCAGAACACACGACAGCACTACATTCGATGACTGAAAATGTAAGCGTACAATCGTTAGGTGCGAGTAGTTTACTTTTACTTATAAGCCAAGCTTTTCTGAATGATTTTACAGTCGAAATCTTCACCCACAACAACAAATCATACGTAGGGACAATCTACGATTTTTTCGAAGACAAGATATATTTTGAAAGCGACGGTCAAATGATAGAGATAAAATTCGACAATATTTTGAACATTAATTTGATGGAGTAATTATGAATACATTACACAAAAATACTTTTCAATTCGATTATTTTTCGGACAATTTCATAGCATTTGAGAAGGACTTTTACAAATACGCAAACATCAACGTGCCACTTACATTCTTGACAGACGACATTTTAGAACACATGGTGTCTACAAAAAATGATTATTTCAGGATAAACGCGAAAAACTGCAAGGATAACCGCGACCATTATTTTATCTTCAGGAAAAGTTTCGTAAAAGAAAACAAATCCATAATTCTTTTTGAATACGTCGGTCACAAAACGCAATCGGAACTTAAAAATTTGTAGAAATTTTATTTACTTGTGTTGTAAAGTTGCGGTTTTGCTATGTCGTGAAATAAAAAGAAATTTCATAACAAAGGAAAGTAGAAAACCAGTTTGTGCGAATATCTAGACTACGTAAATTTGTGATTTCTAAATCTCAAAATCCTAAAATCGCAAGCACGCTAGCGCTTACGCAAATGCGATTTTGGACGGATTCTTTCGATTTGAAATCAGATAAATTTCCTCCGTATGATATTCTTAGCAAAGCTGGTAATCTACTTTGTTTCAATGCACTCACAAATATTTTCAAAAATCACTGGACGTTTACGTTTTACAGGAATAAGAAGACACAAAAACCCTTATGCACACGACAACAAAATCGTCGATTTCTATGCATAAGGGTTTGTTTATCACAGTTTTTCTCTGTGATTTATTTTGTCAAGAACTAAAGTCTTTCAAGAAGTGATTTCACAAATTCGTAAGTTCTTTGTGTAGATTCAATAGAAAGTCTTTCCTTAGGACTGTGAACGTCTTTCATAGTAGGTCCAATGGAGATCATTTCCATGTCTGGGAAAGTATCAATGAATACTGCTGGTTCCAATGCTGCGTGAACAACTTCAACCTTCATTTCTTTTCCAAACAAATCTTTGTATGTTTCAAGCGCCAAGTTTCTCAATTCAGAATCTTTTACAAATGCCCATGGTTTGTAATAATCTTCCTTCTTAACTTCAAATCCATATTTTTCATAAACTTTTGACACATCTTCAGTGTGTGCATCGAAAGTTTCTGGGTTTGAACTTCTAAGAGAAATAGTTACCTTCAACACATCATCTTTTATTTCAAAAATCGCCAAGTTGTTGGAACATTCAACGATATCTGGGTATTCCTTCATCATACTGTAAACTCCGTGAGGAACATCTTCGATGAAAGATAAGATATCTTCCTTATCTTTTTCATCCAATACTTTGTCTACGTTTTCGCATTTTTCAATCTTAACTCTCATATCCTTATCCAATGGATATTTTGCAATTAAATCAGAAAAATCAACATCGTAATCGTCTTCGTTAGAACTGAACACAACCTTCGCATCTCTTGGAATAGCGTTGTGTTTTGTTCCACCTTCTATACTAACAAGTGCTACAGGTGATTTTTCTTCGATTAACTTCAAAGCTTCACGTGCAAATTTGATGGAGTTACCTCTTTGTTGGTGAATTTCCATTCCTGAGTGACCACCAAGCATGTTGTTAATATTCATAACAAAAGTGTTTTTCATTTTATTGTCCACATAATTTAGCTTTTTCGTACCAATTATATTGTGTCCACCAGAACAACCAGACAACAAAATTCCTTCTACTTCAGCGTCAATATTCAAAAGTTTTCTACCTTTGATATTTTCTCTCTTCAAAGCTCTCGCACCGACCATTGTAGTTTCTTCATTAGTTGTAACCAACAACTCAAGCGCTGGATGCTTGGCTTCCTTGTCTTCCATAATCGCAAGTCCAATAGCACTTGCAATACCATCATCTGCCCCCAAAGTAGTGCCTTCTGTTTTAACCCAATCGCCATCTACAACTAGTGGAATAGGATCTGTTAAAAAGTCGTGTTCAACTCCGTCTGCTTTTTCTGCAACCATATCCATGTGGCCTTGAATTACAACTGAAGGATGATCCACATAATCTGGATGAGCAGGTTTTCTGATTATAATGTTGTTGCTTTCGTCTTGAATTGTTTCAAGTCCCAAATCTTTTCCAGTCTTGTACAAGAAATCACTCACTGCTTGTTCATTTCCAGATTCTCTAGGAATTTTAGTCAATTCTTCAAAATAATGAAACACTCTTTCTGGTTTTAAATTTTCTAACATATTTTCTCCTTTTCTGTTCAAATTACTCTTCAAACAAACACATTCTTTGAGATTAACCCAAAGAATGTGTTCAAATTTCTAAATTAATGTAACAATATTCCCGAAAGAATACCGTAGTAGTTACCAATTACATAACCTAACGTACCTACCAGAAGCGCAGGAACGATAAGTTCTGTCCAACCTTTTGATACAGCCATTGCTGCTGCAGTAGTTGGTCCACCGACATTCGCATTTGATGCGATAATGATTTCTTCGATATTGAATTTGAAAAGTTTTCCAAATATCAATGAAACTATTAAGTTGATTAATACAACGATTAATGCGAACACTAATAACAATGGAGATTCTCTCAAAATCAATCCTATTGATGCTGGAGCTCCAATAACTGCGAAGAACAAATAAATTAAGAAAGTACCGATTTCTTGGCTACCTCTAATAGATGAAATTTGTTTAGGGAATACTGATGCAAGTATCATAGTAAATGTAGTCATTAATAAGTATTTATTTCCCAATAATCCACCTAAAATTGCACTTCCAGCTCCTTCGCCTGAGAATAAGTTTCCAAAAACAGTGGCTAATTTGTCAGAAATAGCTACGATAACAAATGATAATGCAACTGTGAAAGCAATGTCTTTAAGAGAGATTTCTTTTGCTCCCCAATATTTAGCAGCCATAGTTTTATTAGCTTCCTTGTCAGATTCTGATTGTTCTTCCAAAGCGTTAACAAGTGGCATCTTATAATGTTTCTTGATAACAGCCATTGTTGGAAGTGCCATCAATGTGAAGAAATATAAAGCCATAAGTAAGTTATCTGCAACTAATGCAGCTGATACAGTTGCTCCAGGAACCTTGTATTGTTGACTCATTGCAACGAAGTTTACTGAACCACCAGTATAAGTACCCACAAACATTGGAACGATATCGTTCAAAGCAGGAATAGCATTCTTCAAAGCAAAGTATGCAATAAATCCACCTAGAACAGTTCCAATACCACTGAATAAATAAATAATTAAAACTCTTCCTGAATCTCTACCAATTTTTTTGATATCAGCGTTAAATAACAACATTGGTACAGCCAAAGGAACTACATAATCCCATACAGCATCGTAAACAGGTGCTTCTGTTGGAATAATTTTAAGGTTTGACAAAATTAAAGTAAAAGTCAAAGCCAAAATACATCCTGTAACCTTACTTGCCCATGTATATTTTTGTTCCAAATATATTGCAAGAGCAGCACATGATGCCAACACAGCCCAAAGTATCCAAGTACTTTCGGCACTAATAAATGATCCCATAAGAATCCTCCTTCAAAATATTTTATTTAATTAAATTATAATACTAATAAATAAATTATGCAAGTGTTTTCTTAAAATTTATAAATAAAATCACAAGTAATTTACTTGCTTTTAAACTTGTATTTTCATTATAATTTACGTTAAAACCAAATCATTTTTGTGTTAAATATGAAAATGTTTTTGTTCTCACAAATAAAAAAGGCATTAGATTTACTAACGCCTTCAAAATTATTTTTGAATCATTGTGTTAAGCACAATAATATCAGTTTCTTTCATACCTTCCTTAGCAACATAACCAATGCTTCTGATAGTTTCTTCGATATCGTCTTTTAACAAACCATCGCCAGCTTCGAAGTTTCTGTTATTTTTCGCCAAATAATATCCTGAAATTCCTGCATCTACAGCTGTTGCGATTTTTGCAGCACAGGATGGTTTCGCACCGTCACAAATCATACCCGATGCAATCATCAAAGCATTTCCTATTGTTTTTTCAATCAAATCCAAATCCTTAGTTTCCATGTAGCAAATTCCAGCTCCTGCTGCAACTCCTGCAGAAGTAACTCCGCAGAACGCTGAAAGTCTACCAATAAATCTCTTGATATGAAGAGCAGTCAAGTTTGTAATCAGAAGTCCACGGTATAATGTTTCTCTGTCGTAATTTTTTTCATTTGCAAATACAACAAGTGGCATCGTGCAAGTTATACCTTGGTTTCCACTTCCTGCGTTTATTACAACTGGTAGTGAACAGCCACTCATACGTGCATCTGATCCTGCTGCAGCTCTTGCCTTAGCTTTCGTTCTGATAGATTCATCTTCGTCTATCAAAATCTTGCCCATTGCAACTCCCCATTTTCCAGTCAATCCTTCATCGGAAATATCAGAATTCAAAGTAATTTGTTTTTCCAACAAATCCTTAACCTCATCTAAGTCCACATTGTTTGCGTATTCAAAAATATCCTTTACTGAAAGTTCGTCGTAATTTTCGTATTCTGGTGTGTGAGTGTAGCAATTATCAATATGTATTACTTCGTCGTTTTTAGTAACCTTGACGATATTTGTGTGTTTGTTTTTGATTTCAACATCCACAGTATTTCCATTGTCGTCCTCTGCTACGATTTCTATGTCTAAGTTTTCCACGCCTTCTTTTAGACTAACTGTGATAATATCTTTTTCCAATAAATCCTTCGCAGCCTTGATATCCTCATCAGTAACCTTGGATAATACCTCAAGACCAAGACAAGAATCACCAGCAACATTACCAATAGCAGTCGCAGCTTCCACGCCCTTCATACCATTTGTGTTAGGAACAGTAACACCCTTAACGTTTTTGATGATATTTCCTGAACACTTAACCTCAATTTTACATGGAATACTTCCCAAAACTTCCCTAGCCTTGGCCGCTGCCAATGCAATAGAAATCGGTTCAGTACATCCAAGCGCCATAATTAATTCTGATTTTAATAATTCAGTGTAATTCTTCATTTGTACTCCTCAATAAAAAATAATTTTATAACAATTTCTTCCATACATTAACCATTATAACACCAGAAATACATTATTGTAAATGATTTCAAACTCTTACAAATACTCCAAAATAACATTCCATTCTTTTTCCAAATCATCCAACCTGTATCTAGCATTTGCAGGTGATGTCGAAGGAAGCTTCGTAGCCTCCACGCCCAAATTCTTAGCGTGATATTTCTCAAAGCACTTAAAAGAAGCAGTCCCGTTGCAAAAAACATGCTTAATATCTGCACAATCCACAATCTCCTTCAAATTAGAAGGTACCACGTTTTTGATACTAGAATCTGATGATCCAATAATATCGCACTGATAAATCGAATCGTACACAGCAATATTATGCTCCAACAAAAATCTCTTCCTCTCCTCAATACTCACATCCAAATTCACATCGAAAAGTCTCTCCATCAACTTCCAAAACCTGTTTTGTGGATGACCGTAGAAAAACCCGTACTCCCTAGTCTTCACCGACGGAAAAGAACCCAAAATCAAAACCTTCGAATCCTCATCGTAAAGAGGAGACAACGGATGAACAATCGTCTCGTAATTTCCCTTCATAAAATCCCCCTATCAACCTAGATTATATCATAACAACACAAAGCGCTTCCGTCCCCGCTAGGTGAAATCTTTGTTGTGGTTATGTGGATTGGTGGTTTTATGGCGTTGTGAAATAAAGTAGATTATTAGATTTGATAAGGATGCATTGA
Source organism: Finegoldia sp. P3-F-LR (assembly GCF_052932165.1). Taxonomy (NCBI): domain Bacteria; kingdom Bacillati; phylum Bacillota; class Tissierellia; order Tissierellales; family Peptoniphilaceae; genus Finegoldia; species Finegoldia sp. P3-F-LR. The sequence continues at coordinate 14,202 of NZ_JBRFJE010000011.1, forward strand.
AACAAAGTAGATTACCAAGTTTGCTAAGAATATCATACGGAGAAAATAAGTATAAATTCAAGCGAAGTGAATCGTAAAAAAATTGTGCTGTTTGAGCCGAAGGCGAGTTCACAATTTTAGATTCACAAGCTTAGAATTTATTTATTTGTGTAGTCCAGATATTCGTGCAAACTGGTTTTCTACTTTCCCTGTCCTTGTAAAACGGAGATTTGCATTGAAACAAACCAAAAACATCGTAAACAAGCGAATCATTCGGAAAAATTGTTTTAAATTCAAGCGAAATGAAACGTTAAAAAATCGCACTGTTTGAGCGTCAGCGAGTTTGCGATTTTAGTTTCATGAGCGATGAATTTATCAATTTTTGTAGACAGATGAGTGGTTTACGAGTTTTTGTGTTTACTTGTCCATGTCATGTGTCTATGTCTTGCAAACTGGTTTTCTACTTTCCCCTTGTCCCTGTACAACGTCAATGTCTTGCGACACCTTCCCCGCATTAAAAAAAGAGGTGCCCTCGCACCCCTCGTTATCTACTCAAAATCATATCGAATTTTTGTTTCAACTCTTGTGTTGATGCTGCAACATCTCCCGTTGAAAAAACCGCCGATGTCAATGACACAGAATCCACATTACAGTCGAAAATCATCCTAATATTGTTCTTGTTAATGCCACCAATCGCAGTGATTGGAATGTGAATATTCTCAGCAATCTCCTTCAACGTGTCGATTGTAACCCTCACGAAATCATCTCCAGTGAACGTCGGAAAAATCGCCCCCACGCCAATGTAATCAGCGCCAGCCTCTTGTGCCTCCAACGCTTGTTCCAACGTGTGACAACTAATCCCAATAATCTTATTGTCACCAAGAATCTCCCTAGCATACTTAATCGGCATATCCTTTTGTCCCAAATGCACTCCGTCGACATCGCACGCCTTCGCAATATCAACCCTGTCATTCACAATCAAAAGTTTGCCCATGCTTTGAGTAATCTCTTTTATCCTAAAAGCCTCGCGCATAATGCTTCTTGTATCCATGTTTTTTTCTCTAAGTCTCACAGAATCTGCACCATTTTTCAGCGCAATCTCAATAGTCTCTGATAAATCCCTGCCCTTGAGAGTTTGTTTATTCGTGACCAAGTTCAACCCTAAGTTAAATTCCTTATTCATTATCCAACTCTCCTTCAAAAAATTTGTAGAAATGATTTGTCGGCCCATTTCCCTTGCCAATATGCAAATCGTGCTTAATAGCATTAGTAATGTAATCCTTGCTTAATTTCACGGCGTCATCTATCGATTTTCCAAGCGCCAAATTACTAGCGATCGCACTTGAAAGCGTACAGCCAGTCCCATGAGTGTTCTTCGTGTCAATCTTTTCAGTCACAAATTCGTGGTAATTCTCTCCATCATACAAAATATCAATCGCATCTCCCACATGATGACCGCCCTTCACAAGAACGTATTTCGCTCCCATATCGTGAATACTCACAGCTGCCTTTTTCATATCGTCCACGCCGTCGATCTTCATTCCACTAATTCTCTCTGCCTCTGGAATGTTCGGAGTTATACAAGTGCACAAAGGAATCAAATCCTCAATCAACAAATCAATCGCATCTTCTTGCATCAAACAAGCGCCGTGCTTCGCATACATCACAGGATCCAACACCACATTTTCCGGTTTGTACTCCAATAATTTGTCCCTAACACAACTCATAATCCTCTTGTTCGATAACATTCCAATCTTCACAGCGTCAGTTCCCATATCATTATAAATACAATCAATCTGATCCTTTATAATCTCATCGGGCAAATCCTCAATCGACACCACCTCAAAAGTATTCTCTGCGACCACCGAAACAATAACGCTCATCGCATACACCCCGTGTGCCGACATAGTCTTGATATCTGCTTGAATTCCCGCTCCGCCTGAACAATCAGAACCTGCAATCGTAAGAACTTTCTTCATAACTCCTCCTAATAATTTGCTGCAAATTAAATTATATACCTATAATCATTTTACTTCAACTAATCCCTATTGTAGAGTTTCACAATCGAAGAAATTTTACATTCAAGCTCATCCGTAAGCCAATCTTTTTTCATTCTCCACGTCCAATTACCCAACGTGTTAGGCGTATTCGTCCTGTAATCATCATCCAAATCCAAGAAATCCTGCATCTGACACATACACAAATCGGCTCTCGTCATGTAAGCAACCTTTATCAAAGCCTCTTGTACATCATCTGAATTCACATAATTTTTAATGTATTCAAGTTCATCAGAACTTCTGCTATTTACAAATCCCCTCAACGTTTGATTGTCGTGAGTTCCAGTGTAATACACTGTGGTTTCGCCCACATTGTGCGGCAAATAGTCCGATTCCTCATTCAAATCAAACGCAAACTGCATTACCTTCATGCCCTTGAATCCAAACCTATCACGCAAATTGATAACATCATCAGTAATCAAACCCAAATCCTCGGCAACAATCCTGTCAATCAAGTTCTCTTTTTTCAAAATCTCGAAAAACTCCTCGCCCTTTGCTTTAATCCAGTGTCCGTTTTCAGCAGTGTTTTCCGATGCATCAATCGCCCAAAAAGCTTCAAATCCTCTAAAATGATCCAGACGAAGCACATCGTACATTTTCAAATTATGCTTCAACCTTTTTAACCACCAATCAAAACCAGTTTTCTCACAATAATCCCAATCGTACACAGGATTACCCCAATATTGCCCAGTTTCAGAAAATCTGTCCGGAGGAACACCTGCAACAAGCTTCGGTGACAAATCCTCGTTCACCACAAACATATCGGGGATTTGCCACATATCGCTGCTTTCCTTCGATACATAAATCGGTAAATCTCCAAATATTTTTATCCCCAAATCATTCGCGTAATTTTTCAATTCGAAATACTGCTTGTAAAACAAACATTGTACGAACACATTGTATTCAATCTCAGAAGCCAACAATTTTTCGTAATAATCGACGCTTTCTTTCTTGCGGTATTTTATATCATCCGGAAAATCCAACCAAGATTTACCATTAAAATGCTTTTTCAAAGCCTGAAACAAACAAAATCCACGAACAAGTTCACGCTCACTAAAATTTTCTGTGTCGATTATCTTCAAAACCTTGTTGTTCTCAAAAGCCTTTCGTAAAATCTCATCCTTTGCTTTTGCCACATAATCGTAATCCACAAAATCGTCTTCGAATTCATAGCCACGAACATCTCTTTCCGTCAGAAAACCATCCTCAATCAACTTGTCGATGTCGATGTACATGTAGTTTCCAGCAAAAGTTGACGGCGACAAATACGGACTGTTGCCATCAGAACTTATCGGAACAAGTGGCAATATTTGCCAGTAAGTTTGCTTAGATTTCTTCAAAAACCTCACAAACTCATACGCACTCTCACCAAAACTTCCTATTCCATATTTAGAATCCAAACTGAACACAGGACACAAAATCCCTGCTTTTCTATTATCACTCATATTAGCCCTTCTTGTTTTGTTCACGATACATTCTCGTGTAAATCTTGCCATTCGCCAACAATTCTTCGTGCGTTCCCTTTTCCACAATAACGCCCTTGTCCAACACGTAAATGCAATCCACGTTTTTAATCGTAGACAATCTGTGCGCAATTATAAATGTAGTCCTATTTTGTTTCAATTTGTCGATAGCGTACTGAATCACAGATTCCGTTTGCGTGTCGATGTTTGCAGTCGCCTCGTCCAATATCAGAATCTTCGGATTGGTGATGTAACTTCTCGCAAATGCAATAAGTTGTTTCTCACCTGCGGAGAAACTCGCCCCGTTGTCCTTGACTTCCTCGTCAAGTCCATTTCTGAAATCTATCAACCTGTCCGCGCCGATATCCCTCAACGCATTCTCGACTTCCTCATCTGTAAAATCCTTGTCGAGCCTGATGTTACTCCTAACATCTCCCATGAAAAGCACCGGATCTTGTGGCACCAGCGAAATATTCTTCCTAATAGAATCCACGCTGTAGTCGTTGAAGTTCTTGCCGTCGATTTTGATTACACCTTTTTGAGGCTTATAAAATCCTAAAAGCAAATTGATTATCGTAGTCTTGCCACTTCCAGTAAACCCTACAAATGCAACACTTTCTCCGCTTTTTATATCAAGCGACAAATCTTTAAGTACAGGTTCGTTTTCAATATACGAAAAATCCACATTTTCAAACTTAACATCACCCTTGATGTCGCCGATTTCTCGTTCTGGAAACTCCTCGACCTCAGTGTCCAACAATTCAAACACATGCTCTGCTGCACTGAACGATTGCTCCAACGAGCCCATTCTTTGTACGCAGTTGCTGATGTACGAGAAAGTCCTAGTCGTGTACTCCATCGTCAAATACATGCTCCCCAACTTTACATCAGTATTTCCAGTCAAAACATTGTACGCATAAATCCCAAGTATCGTAATGTTGGCAAAGTTTCGAAGAAGTTCCGACACATTATAGCTCATCGTACCGTAAGCCTTCGTCACCATATACCCGTAATCGTACACGTTTTTCGCAGAAGTTTCATAATCTTTGCTGAAATCATCTTCCAAATTATACGCCTTGATTATCTCGATATTATTGATAGTCTCGTTGATTTTTGCATTCTCTTCGCTAATGTATTTTCTCATATTTGTAAATGCAAAACGTGATTTTTGCAAAAATTTCTTAAAAATATAAAACATAATTGGGAAAAATAGGCACACAATAATCCCTATTTTCGTATCAGTTATCAACACCATCGCAATCATAAAAATACTCACGATTACGCTTACCATAAGCTGTGCCAACACCATTTGGTAGAAACTCTTCACAGTTTTCGTGTCGTTTGTAATCCTGCTGACAACTTTTCCAGCTGGCAAATTATCGTAAAAAGATATCGGCATTTTTTGAATGTGATCGTACACATCCATTTGCATTCTACGTGCGATTTTGTTCGCAGTCTTCTCCAAATACACCGTAGAATTGTATTTCCACAACGAATCTACGAAGAAAACCGCCGCATACAAGCACAACACCAACGCTAATTTTCTAATATTGTATACAAGTTTTTCTCCTGTAAGTAAATTGTTGAGAATATACGCCAATATAATCGGCCCTATAATCTCGAATATCGTCATCAACACCGTAAACACCATCCCTATCGTCAAGTTTTTCTTCTCGTTTAGGGAGTATTTTATAATTCTATTCGTCACACTCTTTCTCATAAGCACTCTCCACTGTCTGTCTCAAATATTGCTCCTTGTACCAACCATCTTGTTTCATCAAAGAGTCGTGATTACCTCTTTCAACTATTCTTCCGTTTTCAAGAACGATAATCTCATCTGCATCCTTCACCTGGCTAATCCTGTGAGTCGCGATGATATTCGTCTTGCCGGAGCGAATCCTTCTGAAATTATCCAAAATATTCTTCTCCGTTGTTCCATCCACAGCACTCATGCAGTCATCCATAATCAAAATATCCGGATTCTTTATCAAAGCCCTCGACAACGCAATCCTTTGTTTCTGACCGCCCGACAAACTAATCCCCTTTTCTCCACACAACGTATCCGTTCCATTCACAAGCTTATCCAAATCCTTCTCAAAATCGCTCATTCGTATAGCTTCCATCAATTCTTCATCCGTTGCATCCTTGTTTGTAAGCTTGATATTTTCGCCAATAGTCTTCGAAAAAATCATATGGTTTTGTGGAACATAACCCATTCTTTCTCTGACTGATTCGATAGTATAATCGGTCAAGTTTTTGTCATTCAGAAGTATTTCTCCATCTTCTACATCGTAAAATCTAAGAAATTGCTTCAACAAAGTAGTCTTGCCGCTTCCAGTTTTTCCCAAAACACCCAAAGTTTTTCCAGGCTCAATTGTAAAACTAATTTTCTCCAACACATTCTCCTTCGAACTCGGATACTTGAACGATAAATTCCTAAACTCAATCGTAGGATTTTCCTTCAAATCAACAGCATCAGGTTTATTCACAATGTCTTCCTTGTAATCCCACACCTCTTGAATCCTGTCCATACTAGCATCGGCTTGCTTCTTCACGCTGATGAAATCGCCCATGCCAATCATCGGCCAAATCAACAAATTCAAATAAAACATAAAACTCATCAGTCTGCCCACAGTAATGCTTCCAGTTCGTATCAAATAAGTTCCATAAGAAATCGCAAGAACGTACGTCATAACCTCTATCGGCTTTTGAATTGGGCCATACCATGCGATTAACTTTGCAGTCGCCATGTTTTTTTCGTACAAATCATCCGCCCTATCTTGGAACTTCTTCCTTTGAAAATCCTTCAAATTATTCGCACGAACCACACGCACACCACTTACAGTTTCCAAAGTCTGATCATTCATCTTATCGAACGATTTTTGTGCTTCATCAAAAGTCGTATTCAATTTGTTGCCGATTTTATTGCTCACCACAACCAAAATCGGAAGTGGAAGCACACTTAACAAGGTCAACCTGAAATCCGTCGTCACAATCATCACAATAACTATTAAAATAGGATAAAAAGTCGAATCGAATAAACTCATCAGACCATATCCCGCAAAATCTCCCAAAGCGTACGGATCATTTGTAGCCTTCCCCATCAAAGACCCCGTGGAATTCTTCTCAAAAAACTCCGGCGATTGCTTCAAATATTTGTCGTACAACCTAGTAGTCACCAAATACCTAATCGTGTCATCGCCCCTAAACACATTCAAATTCCACACAACGCTAACCACATAACACAACACACTTGCAACCAAGCAAATTCCCAAATTAATCTTCAAATTTTTAGCTGTCACATTCTTGTTAAAAATATTGTCCGCCACATTACCAATCATGTACGGCAAAATCAACTTGAAAGCATAATCAAAAATAAGTGCGATAATTGCGATTATGTAGCTTTTCTTGTAGTAATCAATAAACCACTTATACCTTTTTAACATACTTACTCCTTTACTTTTGCAATAAAAAATAGGGCTCATAAAGAGCCCCATTAGCAAATTCTATTTTTGCAATAATTTAATGATGTGTTCTCTGAAATCTTCTCCGTCCATAGTAACAGCACCTGTGCCACCAAAAATATCCACAGATACCTTGAAGAAGTTCACAACTAATTTGTCTCCCAAATCATAGTGTTCTTCAATATGACCTGGAACGAAAATCAATTCCTTCTTGTCTGTTTCAACATCATCAAGATTCAAATGTTTGATAGGGTCAACCATGGCTTCAACCACACCCATATCTTCCATCATCCACATGTTGTTGTTCCAGAATCTTTTTTCTTCAGGACTTCCACCATTCAAAAGCTCTTTGTTTGTAATAGATGATAAAACTCTTCTAACAGCTTCCTCATCAAATTTGTCATTGTATATTAATTTCATTTCGTCTCTATTAGCCACATCAATGATAAAAGATTCAGCAACCTTTTGACCTTCTGACGCTGATTGCCAGAAATATAGCATCATTTCAACTACTTCATTATTAATTTTAATGTTCATTATTCAGACCTCCTTCTTTCAAAAATTCTCTATATTAAATATTATACAACTAACAAAAACTTTTTCCAACAAAATTTTCAAATTTTATCATATTTTCCAATAATTCTACAAATTTTCTTTTTTCAAATCCGCATACACCTTCATCGTATCATCATATCCAAGCTTCAAACCGTATCGCATCTTTTCCTTTTCAAACTCCAAAACTTTTGGAAAATCTCTGTCCCACGTTTTAATAATCGTGTATTTTGGATTTTTCTTCAACTTATTCGTCAACAAATACGGCTTCAACGACACAATCACGACCTCATCGCACACATCATCAATCATCTTGTACGGATTATTCTCCATATATCCACCATCAATCAACCTCTTACCGTCCAATTTTTCTTGCTTAAACACCAGCAAATTAGAACTTGCACGCAAATAATCTCGTAAGTGACCTTGTGGAATATCCTCAATAAACAAATTCAAAACCCTTCTTTGTTCCACATCAACAGTATTAAGACCGAACTTCATCCTAGATTCACGGACTCTTTTCTCATCAATATATTCGCTCAGTAACTCATTCAAAGGCTCCACCCCGAAACCCTTGTTATCGATAAAATCCTTCGCCAAGCCTAGCTTATCCTTCGCATTTTCTAAGCAAAGCCTCTCCTTCATAATAGAATTGACATCATTGTCCTTTACGCTAATCACATCATCGTAAGTCAAATTCTCCCACAATTTATACGCAATCTCCCAATCGCCCTGGCAAATCATAGCCGCATTGATAGCTCCAATCGAAGTTCCCACAACATAATCAAAGTCAATTCCCATTTCCGCCAAAGCCTTGTAAGCGCCAATCTGATAGCATCCCCTCGCTCCGCCGCCTTCTAACACTAACCCTCTCATAAAAACCCCCTTCTTAATATGATTATATCATCAACCAACCCTCAATTGTGTGATATAATTTTTCGTGAAAGGAAAAAACATGTACACACTACTACTAATATCTGCGATACTTCTAATAATCGCAGCCACAGACAACTTCATAAGTATGTTCACAGCAACAAGCATCATTTTATTCGTAATTAGTGCCATCGGACTAATATTTTCACCAAATTCCGGAACAATTTTGAACATAATCATAGCGATTAACGTAATCACAAATTTATTTATCCTTGCGATAATATCATACAGACTCTACCAAAAAGCAAAAGTCAAAGCCAACATCGCACTTCACTTATCAGCAAGTTTACTATACATCGCAATGATAGCAATAAACTTGTTCAAAATATTTGACCTTTACAAATACATAATAGGAATGAATTTGTATCTGAGCTTAATTGTACTGTCACACCTACTTGGAAACCTCATAATCAAATACAAAAAAATCGCCACAGATTTTGACTACATCGTAGTCCTTGGAGGATCCATGAAAGGAATCGAACTCTCAGAACTCATCAAACAAAGAATGCTCACATCATTTGCCTACTACAGAACCAACAAAAGCATAATGATATTTTCCGGTGGCAAATCCAACGGAGACATCGAAGAATCCGTAGCCATGAAAAACTTCGCCGTCCAAAACAACATCCAGGACACAGATATTTTATTGGAAAAACTTGCCATGAACACAATGCAAAACATAGAATATGTCAAAAATCTGATACAACAAGATACTGAATATTACAATAAAAAAGTCTGCGTCATCACCAACAACTTCCACGCATTCAGAACCAAACTCATCTGCAACAAAATGAAAGTCAATTGGACAGTAATACCCGCAGAATCCAATCTCAATTCCAAAATCAACACCTACCTAATAGAATTATTAGCCGCAATCTACCTAGACATCGTACTTCACATCATAATGCTTCTCATCATCACCATAATAATAGGCACCTTAGTATAATCGTAGCTATATTGTAGACATTCTCCTGATTGGAAAATCGAAATAGTGGTATAATATATATAAAGAATCGGAGGAGGATTTTATGAAAAACATTAAAAAATTTGGATTATTACTTGCATTAATCGCTTCAGTATCGCTATCAAGCTGCAGCAGCGAACAATCATTAACTAAACCTGATACAACAACATCAACAGCTGAAGACAGCAAAAAAGATACAGCAGCCGACACACAAGAAAACAAAAAAGAAGACACTGATAAAACAGAACAAAAAGAAGATAAAAAAGAAGACACTGACAAAAAAGAAGACACTGACAAAAAAGAAGACACACAACAAGACGACCAACAACTTACAGATGATGAAAAATCAACAATAGATGAATTCGTAGAAAGATTAGAAAAATACGAAGTAGGAACAGCAGGAGCATCACTTAAAATGGACAGACTATTCACAGAAATAGTCAACAGATGCGAATTCCTAGAAACAAAACCAGAACAATCACAACAATACTTCATCAAAAAAGTCTCAGAAGTAAAAGACACAGAAAACTTCAAAATGGCAGTCAAAGCATTGAAAAACACAATGGACTACTACAAAGAAGACAAACAAGCATACATCAAACAACTAGAAGATAGCGGATCAGAATGGAATCCACAAATCAAACTCGAAACATTAGAAAATCTAGTAAACAATTTCTAATAGAATTAGGAAAGAAGCTGCAAAACAGCTTCTTTTTTTGTGAGAATAAAAACCTCTTCAAAATATGCAAAGCAGAAAACCACAATTGCCCGAATATCTAGCTTAAGAAAATAGGTTTAATTTATCCTAAATAGTGGTATAATTTTATTAGGAGGGATAATCATGAAAATTAACACAAAAAATCTTGTATCAATCACAGAAGCAAACCAAAACTTCTCCAAAGTAGCACGACTAGTAGATGAGCAAGGATCTGCTGTCATACTAAAAAATAATAATCCTAAATACGTAATTATTAAATATACTGAATTTGAATCAGAACAAAATGCTGATGATGAATGCATCACAGAAATCTCAAAAAGAATCTTAAAACAAAATAAAAAAGCTTACAAGGAACTCTCAAAATAAAAAATTGCCAACATATCATAAATTAAAACAAAGCAGAAAACCACAATTGCCCGAATATCTAGCTTACTAAAATAAATAAATCCTAAGCTCATAAACCTAAAATCTCAAGTGCGAGCTTCGCTCTGGCACCAGTGAGATTTCTTAACGGTTCATTTCGCTTGGATTTATAATTATTTTCTCCAGATGATATTCTATAGCAATTGTAGTAATCTGCTTTTTTCTCGTTTAGAGATATATAAATCTGTAGTAAAATTTCAAATTCGTATCCACGATTTTTATGGTATTTCATGCGAAAACCATAAGATTATACATAAATTCCTTTAGAATAAAAGGCTTTAACTAAGCGAGTCATCTGGAAAAAATTTAGAAAACTCAATCGCAGAAATCCGGCCAAAATTTTACCGCGTAAGCGAAGCGTGCTTCAAATTTTAGGATTTCGAGATTAGAGGCTTTCCAATTTTTGGAAGCTAGACGATGCGTGTTAAACCTTTTTATTCTGGTTTGAAACAACGTAATTCTTGCAATCAAAACCCTATCCTTGTCTACCTACACACGAATTCTCTGCTCCCAATCCAGCAACTATAACTCCAGTCCTTACCTACCTAAGCACCAGCCCCATACAAACGAAAATTCATTCGAAAAAATCCGTCAAAATCAGGAAGCTAAGCGCAAGCAAGCGGACTGATTTAGGATTTTGAGAGTTGAATTATCAACTTTCTCCCCCTAATCCCCCAGAGGTATGATCCTTTAGAATAAAAGGCTTTAACTAAGCGAGTCATCTGGAGAAAATTGTGAAAACTCAATCGCAGAAATCCGGCTAAAATTTGACCGCGTAAGCGAAGCGTGCTTCAAATTTTAGGATTTCGAGATTTGTTGTTTTCCAATTTTTGGAAGCCAGAGGAGCGAAGTTAAACCTTTTATTCTGGTATGAAACAACCTAAATCTAGCAACAAAAACCCTGTCCCTGTCTACCTTCACACGAACACTCACACCTTACTCCCTTACTCCTCTATATCCTCAATATCATATCTATCCAAATCCTCATACACATACGACTGTTGAATACCACGCAAATAAACACCCCTGTCATCAATCTTGTCCGTCAAAGCATTCTTCAACAAGTGTTTAATCTCCAAAGAATTCACCGGCGACCTCTCCATAGCACTCAAATAATCAGCCCTGTCCACCATCGCCCAGTCAATACATTTGTTCAAATTCTTCTTCAACATCAAATCCAGCCAAATCCTAGTCGCACGACCATTCCCTTCCCTAAAAGGATGTGCCACATTCATCTCCACATACTTCTCAATAATCTTGTCAAAAGAACCCTCAGGCATCTTCTCAATAATCGCCAAATTGCTTTCTAAATACAACAAATTTGCAAACCTGAAATTTCCCTTTGACAAATTCACATCACGAGTCTTCCCTGCAAAATCAAAAATATCCTGAAACAAAAACCCGTGAATCTCCTGCAAACCCTTGTAAGTACCAACCTCAAAGTCATTGATAAAACCCTTGTCCCAAAGCTCAATAGCCCTTCTTTTAGACAAAAGCTCCTCATCAATAAAACGACCCATCAAACACCATCCCTTCTTATCATTATTTTATGTAAAATTCCACGTGTCAATTATTATACGGTTATAATTCTTATCATTGAATATTACCTTTTATACATAAATCCTTTAGAATAAAAGGCTTTAACTAAGCGAGTTATCTGGAGAAAATTGTGAAAAATCAATCGCAGAAATCCGGCCAAAATTTGACCAGGTAAGTGAAGCGTGCTTCAAATTTTAGAATTTCGAGATTAGAGGCTTTCCAATTTTTGGAAGCCAGAGGAGCGAAGTTAAACCTTTTATTCTGGTACGCGACAAAGTAAATCCCGCAACAAAAACTCGTCCCTGTCTACCTTCACACGAACTCTCTGCTCCCAATCCAGCAACCATAACTCCTATCCTTACCTACCTAAGCACCAGCCCTATACAAACGAAAATTCATTCGAAAAAATCCGTCAAAATCAGGAAGCGAAGCGCAAGCAAGCGGACTGATTTAGGATTTTGAGAGTTGAATTATCAACTTTCTCCCCCTAATCCCCCAGAGGTATGATCCTTTAGAATAAAAGGCTTTAACTAAGCGAGTCATCTGGAAAAAATTGTGAAAACTCAATCGCAGAAATCCGGCCAAAATTTGACCGCGTAAGCGAAGCGTGCTTCAAATTTTAGGATTTCGAGATTTGTTGTTTTCCAATTTTTGGAAGCCAGACGAAGTGTGTTAAACCTTTTATTCTGGTATGAAACCAAGTATTTCCAGCAATCATAACCTTGCCCCTGTCTATCTAGCCACGAATTCTCAACGTATCTCTAGCAACAAAACCCCGTCCCTATCTACCTTCACACGAACTCTCTAACCCCATCTAACAACTTATCCCTCACTCAAAACCTACCTACACACGAATTCTCTAATACCTCACCTTACAAACTCATACCTCAACACACCCGCTTCTCCTGGTTCCAATTCCTCAACAACCTTCCCTTGGTAAAACACATAAGCGCCACCCTTTGCCCTGTCATCCTCATCCACAAACGAATTCACAAACAACACCGGCATTGGCACAAGCTGAGATTGTTTCTTGTAGTCCTCAAACTCATTCTTAAACCAGTCCTTTACCGAAAAATCGACAAACACAGGCCACAACAAAATATCCGAGTCAATCATAGAAATATAAGTATACAAATCCTCATCCCAGAAATCACCGCAAATCAACGTCGAAAAACTCACTCCATCCATCTTGTACAAATACAACTTATCGCCTTCCCTGTAATCGCTGCAAGCAGAAGGTTCCTTCCAACCAGGACTCATTCTCCTGTAATTGTTAATAATCTCGCCACGTTTCGTCACAGTCAACTGCGAAGAATAAAAAGCACCATGATCATTCTCAATATATCCGAACGAAATCGCAACCTCATTCTCTCTCGCAATCCTACGAATCTCCGCAATCTCATTCGAATTTTGCGTCACAGGAACACCGACATCATCCTTGTATACAAAACTCAAACACTCAAACCCTTGCAGAAAACTCTCCCCAAACACACACATGTCAGCACCATTTTCAGCTTCCTGTCTCGCATACTTCTCAATCTGCTTCATATTAAATACCTTATCATTCAAACGCTGCTCCACAGCACACAAACTAATCTTCATTACTCAAAAAACTCCTTTGCATAACTCAACTCACCACGAGTCTTGAAACCATCCTCGCATCTCGCCATGAAATAATCATCCTCAACATAAAAAGGACACAAAATCCCGTAGTCTCTCGCCCTCGTGAAACCAAACCTCGTGAACACATCAGGCTCTCCCATCACGCAGACAAATTTCACACCTCGACTCATAACATCATCGACAGCATTTCCCACAAGCAAATCCACATTATCATCACTCAAATGCTCATCGTCAATGTAGAAAATCGACAACAACAACCCATCGAACTTCCTCAGACGACATTTCGTGAACATCACAAGCCCACAAATAGCATCTTCATCTTCCAAAACAAACGTACAATCCTCACAGAAACTCTCCGAAGCTACAATATCCGTGAATAATTTCACATCGCTCTTCTCCGAAAAACTGTACTTCATATTAGAATCTCTCAACAAATCACAACATAAGTCATAATCATCTGCACTATATAATCTATATCTCATAAATCCCTCTTTTTCATCATTCGTTACATCAATTATATCCTAATTCACACACATTTGCCATTTCTATCATCACATCACTCACCAACCATACACTCATAAAATAACCATATTTAAGTAATAAAATTAAATCATTACGAAACAAGGAGGAATTAATGCAACAAACTAAAAAAAGATACACAATAGGCGAAGAAATCTTCAACTCCGTAACACATGGAGTGGGAGTTCTAATAGCAATAGCGTTCATGGTATTGTTAATCATAAAATCACAAGGCAACCCTCCTCTCATAATCGCAAACATAATTTACGGAGTAAGCCTAATGCTGATGTTCCTATTCTCCACGCTATATCACGCCATCACCAACACCAAAGCAAAAATAGTCCTCAGATATTTTGACCACTCCGCAATATTCATCTGCATAGCTGGAACATTCACACCAATAATAGTTAGAGTGTTACAAGGCGCACAAAGAGTAGGATTTTTAGTAGCCGTTTGGCTTATAGCACTAGTAGGAATAATCCTCAAAATCACAATATTCAGGAAAAATCTCCAAGAAAAATACAAAAAGCAATCACTCATACTTTACGTAGTAATGGGATGGATGTCCGTTCTACTTATGAAAAAAGTCATCCAAATCTCTGGAATGCTTTCATTCATACTCATACTATCGGGAGGAATACTCTATTCCATCGGAGTGTACTTTTACGCCAAAAAACGCAAATACTTCCATTCAATATGGCACATATTCATAATACTAGCATCAGTAGCACAGTTTTTCGGAATATATTTCGGATAAAAAATAAATAGATATAAATTAAAAACGACTACCTCATAAGAGAAAGTCGTTTTTGTCTATTATGCACAGTAACATCAAATATTTAATAAATCAATAATTATTTTAGTGTTTCTCTTGCAAATTCATCAAACTCTTCATCAGATAACATTGTATCGTTTTTAAATAATCGTTTACCTATATATCCTCTCCTCATATTAGAACTCTTCTCATCAATTGTTAAGAAAAAATCTTCATGTAATTTATTAATCAATTTTAAGGAATCATCTTTTGTATAACTTAAATCATCTTGTAATACATTAATTAGTGACGGTAACCATGCCGTGTTAAATCTTCTAAATACAAATCTAGGTCTTGTAGTATTAATATCTTCATCAATATCTTTAAAATATTTCACTATTCTCCATATTATTATCCTTGCACTTAGCATACTTACATTTGAATTTAAATCTACGATTGAATCAGCAAAGCTAGGGTTATTTATATCTAATGTCTTAGAAAAACCTGGAAGTTTGCTTCTAAAAGGAAAAGCTTCTAAATCTACTATTTTCTTCGACATTTTTTCTAGTTTGTTCCATTCAGCATCTGATAAGTTTTTCATCAATGGTTGAATAGACTTTTCTTTATCCATGTAAGAAATAATAATTTGCGGAAAATACCTACTTAAATAATAACCATAATCCTTTTTTGGCGTTTTTTTGTTTTTCTCCATTTTTGAACGAAGACATTTTAATTCATTAAGTAATATACTACTTTCTGGATCTGTATTAATTATATAACTTGATATTTCTTTTTTAGTTTTTAAAATATCTCCGTTTTTATCTAAGATTTTTAGTGACTCATCGTCAGATTCTAATTTCCTTGCTTCCTCATAAAAACTAGTTATACCTTTGTTTTTTCTGCCGTCATATTGAATATTCGGATTCACTAAGCACAAAAACAACGTACCATTTTCAATATCTCCTCTAACATGACTCGGAATTCCATAATCAATACTTGCTGCCTTACCATTCTTATCCTTTAATTCATTATATAACTTATCATCTATCTTTAGCCATGAAAACTCCTTATCATCATTCTTCAAAGCTTCAAAGAAATCATCTAACAATTCATCAATGTCTTTTCCTTTACGTTGAGTATTCTCTTGCTCTGTATTCTTTTCTCTCCATGGATTATATTTTTCAGGAAATTTATCAATTTTATCTACGTTTCCTATTTTTTTCTTATAACATTCTACCAACTTTTCCAATTCTTCCGACTTTTTAGTCATAACTGCACCTCCACAAAACATTCCGTCATAATCTTTACAAATTATATATACCCAAATTAAAATATAATTATATATCCCCACTTCATTTCAAACAAAAAGGGTAGCGCAATAGAAAATCTATTGCACTACCCTTTATTTTATTTCTTGTGTTTTCTAATATCCAATACAAATTTTCTAATATTCACAATAAGCACAATCCACGCTAATATTGTAAGCGCCAACAAAACATAATCAACAGTCTTTGATGACGAATCGCTCTTAGTGTTCATTTGCACCGCATTTTTCTTATTCGTAGCATCTGTCGTAGCCTTTTCAGAATTCTCATCAACTCTCACGCAGTTAATCAAAATCCTTCTCGTAAACGGAGGATACATCGGATCGCACGACAATATAGTCAGCATATCCTTGTCTTCCACAGGCTTCAACCTATCCCAATCCGACGGACTAATGTACTCTCTTCCGACAACCTTGTACGTCAACGTCTTACCATGATGATGCACATACACCACATCATTCGAATACAATTGACCCACCTTCAACAACATAATATCGCCGTACCAACCCCTGTGGCCCGCAAGCACACTACGCCTGCCCTTACCACCCACAGGAATCGAAGTACCGTCAAGTTGACCGACACCCTTCGCCAAATGATTGTAACTAGCTCCCAAATAAATCGGCTTCTTAAAATTAATCTTAGGAATTTCCAAATACCCGAAAATCCCATTCTCATCAATCACCTTACTACTTTCAAGCTCAATATCTTCCGAATTAAAAGGATCCACAAGACCTGTCTCATCCACATTCACATTCGAATTATATTTGTCGATTCTTTCGGAAAGCTCAGTCGACATCTCACCTTGTGTCCTCAAAAAATCCTCCATCTTCTTATCTTGCGTGACAATCTTATACGACAAATTGCTCAAACAAAAAGTCAATATCCCAATCCCCACAAACAAAATCACATAACCAAACTTCCTACTTGATCTCATTATTCTTCTTCCTTCTTCTTTGTCTAATATAATACCACAACAAAATCGCAATAATAATCAGTGAAATAATCAAATAAATCTTGTACTTACCAGTCACTTGACTCACCAAATCCTTCTCCACAGCAGCAGGATTGTATTCCGTACGCTCAGCACGCACCAACAACCTGTGCGAATTAATCATATACGGAGTACAAGTCAACAACGTACAGTAATCCTTGCCCTCCACAACCAAAACCTTGTCGAAATCGCTAGGCTCCACAACAAAAATGTCGATAACCTTGTACGCCAACACCTCTTTGATATTGTGAATGTAGAACACATCGCCCTTCTTCATCTTATTCAAATCAGTAAACAGCTTCGCAGTAGGAAGACCCCTGTGAGCAGTCAACACAGTGTGAGTATTCTTGCCACCAACAGGAAGAGAAGTCCCCTCCAAGTGACCAACACCCTTTTGCAAAACCTCCTCGCTCGTACCAGCGTAAATCGGCAAATCCTGATTAATCTTCGGAATCTCAACGTGGCCAATCTTTTCCTTCACCTCAAGCATCCTAGCATACTCGCTAATCGCATTCTTCTTTTCCTTCTCAGAATAAGGATCCGCAAGCTTACTAGGATCCAAAGTCTTGTTGTAAATCTGAGCGAGCCTAATCCTCCTGTCAATCTCCTTCTTGTCCATCTTCTTAGCCGTAGTATCAAAATCGTGCACCGCACTATTAGCCTCAATCCTGTAGTACAACCTCGAAATCAAAGGATACATCGCCACAGCAAACCCCACCAAGAAAATCAACATATACTTCAAATTTTCCTTTAACTTAGACTTCTTCATGCTTATCCTCTACATCAAGTTCTCTCAACTTTTTCTTCGCCTTACGTTGACGATAAATCAAATACAACAAAATAGCGATAATAACCAAAGAAACATAGAACAAATACCTGTAAATATAACTTGCCTTATTATCAGCAATCAGAGCCTCATCCACAGCCGGAACATAAGGCACCCTGTGACCTCTAACCAAAAGCCTGTGCGAATTAATCATAATAGGAGTACAAGTAAGTAACGTACAATAATCATGACCCTTCACAATCAACAAATCGTTAAAATTAGACGGATCCACAATCTTAATCTGATCCACCTGATAAGCCAACGTCCCGAAAATATTGTGAACGTAGAACTTATCGCCAATCTTCATCATCTTCAAATCCGTAAACAACTTCGCCGTAGGAAGCCCACTGTGAGCAGTCAACACTGCGTGAGTATTGTTTCCACCAATAGGAAGAGAAGTCCCCTCCAAGTGGCCAATCCCAATCTGCAACACATCCTCACTCGTACCAGCATACATCGGCAAATCCTGATTAATCTTCGGAATCTCCACGTGGCCAATCTTCTCCTTCACCTCAAGCATCCTAGCATAAGCCTTCCTGCCCTCTTCTTGGTTCTTCTTATCATAAGGATCCTTGCTCACCACATTGTTCAACGAATCATTGTAGCCCTTCGCCAAAGCCAACCTCTTATCCAATTCCTCCTTCGACAAACCCTTCACAGCCTTGTCGAACTCCTTCACTTGATTTGTGGAATCCACCCTATAATACAACCTAGAAATCACAGGATACATCATCACACCAAATCCCAATAAAAATATTAAAATAAACACAAAATTATGCTTAATCTTTTTCCACATAACAATTACCTTTCTCAAACACCGATTTCCAAGTCAATTATACCCTAAAAAAATAAAATCGAAAAACATTTGAGCCCTCAAACATAAACAAAACCCTCACGCCAATAACCCAACTCACAATCGTAGATCACCTAGCATGAGGGCATGCTACATTCATATTCCAAATAATTTTTCGAATTACTTAATATTCTTTCCTATTAACTTATCGTCCTTCGCAATCATCCACTTACCTATGAAGAACATAATCGCACCGCCAATCATACTCATGAAAAATCTAATGTCCCCAGTCTTTGGAATACGACGAGTAATATCTCCACCTGGAGTTCTTCTTCTAGTAATATCGTCGCCCGGAGTTCTTCTTCTAGTAATAGTATCACTCTTATTAGTAATGAAAGCAATGGAAATAGTCTTGTCGTCGGCTTGCTTTTTGATTTCAAATTCCACAGGCTCACTCAACAAAATGAAACCTTCTGGAGCCTTTATCTCAACCAAGTAATACTTACCATAATCCATATCCTCAACAGCAAACTTACCATTGTCAGCACTTGTTACGATATAATCCTTGCCGTCCTTCTTCACAGGCTCAAACTTTCCATCCTTGTTCTTAGTCATAACCTTGAACATCGCACCACCCAAAGGCTTCTTTGCTTCATCAGTCTTCATGAAGTCGTGTCTACCCTTGTCCTTGTCCGGAGTCTTACTATTCACAACCCTAAGTTCCACAGACTTATCAGTAATAGTAAACTTAGTGTCCACATTCTTAATCAAATAACCTGCAGGTGCTTCCACCTCTCTGAAAATATAATCGCCACTTTTAATATCGTTGATTATAATCTCACCAGCATCGTTGGAAATATACAAGCCCTCATCACTTGATTTGTCTTCTTCCTTAGACTTATCATCCTTAGATTTTTTGTCTTCAGTTTTTTCTTCCTTGGATTTCTTGTCATCCTTTTCTTCTGTAGCTTCATCCTTTTCAGAATCCTTCTTCGATTCTTCATTTGAAGATAATTCCAATTTTTTATCTGAATCTTTTGATTTCAAAGTATCCTTGTTCTTCAACTCAACGTATTCGCTGCCACGTCTCACCAAAAGCTTAAACTTAGCACCCTTCAAAGGATTGCCGCTCTCGTCCACCTTCACAAGTCTCACATTAGTAGAAGATTCCTTAGCATGAATAGTCACATTCTTGCTGTCACCCTCCACATCATCTGGAAGGTTCACCAATACCGAAGCTATCTCCTTGTTACGTTTGATACCCGAAGTGTCACGCACATAATACGCACCCTTTTCCAAATTCCTAAACACAACCTCATTGTTGGAAAACTCCACATCAGCCTTGTTCTTGTATGTAGAATTCAGATTATTAACGGACAACTTATTCAAATCTCCAAGCTCAGTAGCCTTTTCGGAATCGGGAATCTGTTCATCCTTCACCTTCCACAAGCTCATCTTCCCCGTAACATCACCGTATTTCTTATCCACAGTCACAGTTATCGAATAATCACCCGCAGCAAATGAAGTGCTAGTCGCAACCATCGCCACCATTATCATAACCATCAAAATTTTTCTTAAAATCTTCATATTATTACCTTCCATATATATTTATATCCATTATCTTATCCTTCTAAAAGTGCAAATACCTCACATATTTGCACTTTTAGAAGAAGGAAAATTGCTTTTCCTCTCTTCTTTTAATTATTATCTAGCTTCAGTTGCTTGTCTTTTTTTGATAGCGATAATAGCTGATGCCATTATTGCAAGACCAATCGCAGTGAAGATTACAGTACCAATACCACCTGTTTGTGGGATAGATACTTTAGTATTTGTTATTTTCATTCCGTAAGTTTGAGTTTCGCCTTCTTTTAATACAGTTTCATATTTAAATTCTGTATCTGCACCTTTGTATGAACCTTCTTCAACTGTAAATGTGAATGATCCACCGTTTGTTGGAAGTGCATATCCTTCTGGAGCTTTAATTTCCACTGCTTGGTAGTTACCATATTCGATACCTTTAACTTCAAATTGACCTAAATCATTAGAAGTAAATACTGTAGGATTTTCGTCTTTCTTTACCCAAGTATATGATAGGTTAGCTTCTCTAAATGCTTTATCTCTTGCATCTTTTAATTCTCCAACTTTAACCATTGCTGCATCTTTAGATTCATATTCTTGACCAGCAATCGTTACTTTATTTGTAGCTGAGATTCCACCTTTAGCTAATGCTTCATTAACAGCTGCAATAGCATCATTGTATGCTTTTTCTGCATCTGCATAAGTTGTAGAATTGTTTGCTTCGTTAATCTTTAGGAACTTACCTTCGTTAGCTCCTTTATTATTGTTTTGGATAATAAATTGAGCACCCGCTAATCTTGCATCTGCATCTCCAACCTTAACGAATTTCTTACCACCAACAGTTACTTGTG
Source organism: Finegoldia sp. P3-F-LR (assembly GCF_052932165.1). Classification (NCBI taxonomy): domain Bacteria; kingdom Bacillati; phylum Bacillota; class Tissierellia; order Tissierellales; family Peptoniphilaceae; genus Finegoldia; species Finegoldia sp. P3-F-LR. The sequence goes on from NZ_JBRFJE010000011.1 coordinate 35,554, forward strand.
GAGGTGTAGGAGTGATTGATTCATTAGTCTTAGTATTTTTAACTGTTACTGTACCTGTTGTTGAATTTACTTTGTATTCTGGTTCATAACCATTAACAATTTCTTTTACTCTATATTCTTTACCTTTTTCTAATCCTTTGAAAGTACCTTTATAGTCGCCTGTTCTTTCAAAAGTAATTCCATTACCTAAATCTGTTCCATCAATTTCTGTAGCTTTTTTGAATGTAACATCAGCTATAGCATTCATATCTGCATCTAATAATACATATTTAACTGTAATATCAGTTGGAGCAGTTCCTTCTGCCCAAGTTTTTTCTACGTTGATTTTATTATCAACTGGTGTTAATTTATCACTAGATGGTTCTGGTGGTTGATGATTATAAGTGAATGTTGCATGGTTGTCCATTGGTTTATCAACAACTGCTTCTGATGTAACTGTTGCAGAGTATTCGAATTTAATTTCAACATCAGAACCTTTTGCTGCGTTGTTTAACTTGTCAAGACCAGTTTGATTGAAAGTGATATCAAATCCATTACCTACTGTTTTTACTGTATAATCAGCAGCTGGATCAAGAGCTTTGGCTAATGTAGGAGTAACAGTAACTGTAACACCTTTTTTAGAGTCATATTTTAATCCACTGTCCATAGAATCTGCTAAGTGTAAATTTTTGTAAATTGAACCTTTTGGTAAGAAAGCTTTTGCTTCATATTTGATTTCTTTACCAACTTCAGCTTCTGCATTAGCTTTTTCTTTTTCGTAGTTATCAAAAACTGCTCCAACATCTTTTAGTTGATTAGGGTCAGTAATTGCTTCTAAACCATTTTCTTTAGCAAAGTTCTTGTCAAATTGTACTTTCTTTTCAGAGTTCTTTGGATATACGTGAATTTCTTTTTGTACACCAGCTTCTGTTCTAGCGTGTTCTGGAAGTTTTAAATCAACCGGAATTGCTTTCATACCTGTTAGAAATTCACCATTTGGTCCTTTGTAAGTTGATTTATGTTTAACTTCATAAATCTTGTAATTTCCAGGATTTTCTAAATCAAATTGAACAACTCCATCTTTTCCATCAACATTTGCTGTTGTTCCTGTTCTTGTAGCTGTTGCTAAAATTGCATCTTGTTCTTCTCTTGTTTTAGTGTCAAAATCAGCGTAACCAGTTTCGCCTTCTTTGATTGCTACAAAGAATACGCCGTTAATTTCTCTAGCATTAGTGTCACCAAAGAAATCTTTAATGTTAGTGATTCCTTTAGTTGGATCATACTTTTTGTTTGAATCATGATCATCTAGTGCTTTTTGGCTGATCAAAATTTTGTGAACATTAACCTTCACTTTAGTAGGTTCCGTTGCATCGGCACCAGTTTGTGCAGCACTTGACAACAATGGGGTGAATACGCCAACCATCATCGCTAATGCTATGATTAGTGATAAAAATCTTTTTTTCATAATATAACTCCTTTATATTTTTTTATAATCATTTGCCTTTCGCAAATTATTACCTTACCCTTGCCCCCCTTGGGCACTTTTTCTCTTAGGCTTCTGCTTTTCCAACCCTTCTGGTTTCTTCAGCTTCGCCTACTTCGCAAACCTTTCAGTCCGCTCTCTATAATCAAGCCCTTTTTATTAGAACTTCGATTAGCTTGTTTACTATTATTCTGTCATCTTGAATAAACATCATAACTTCATTGAGACCCCAGGGACTTGGCTCATCGCCTCATCCCCTTATCTCTTTTTAGTCCCTTTACGGAGGGTACCTCATCTTTTGATTTAATTCAATCATGATAACGCACTCTCTCTTCTCTTACGTCTGTACTTGTAGTACGCCGTTGCCATCATCACAGCTCCCGCTACAAGGAATCCTATAATACCCATCGCACCAGTGTGAGGATATTCTCCTTTACGGTTTTCAACTTGGATAGGAGTCTTGGCGTCAATATAAGCTCCTTCAAAACTTGATAAGTTTGTTAAATCTAGTCTATTTGTTACTTCATCAACCATTCTACTGAAAGCATTGATATATACATCAGATTTTGGATTTACTGGACCTTGAACATCTTCTTTAAGTTTTCCAGTAAATTCTACTACTAATGCTTTTTCTGTAACTAAATTACTTCCATTTGGATTAGGTCTTGTATAATCCGTATTTTCACCACCACTATACATACCTTTTATAGCATACTTAAGTGGGTTAGTAGTTGCTGTTACATTGTAATTAGTTGGAGAAACTGACTTAAAGTCTGTGTCTTTCAATTTGCTAATATCTTTATCCTTATCAAGTACTGCAACTTTAATAAGTTTAGAAGTATTAGTTTCTTCAACATTCCAACCTTCTACAAAAAGTCTAAGGTGTGAATCATATTCGTCAAATGTCCATTTACTGTGATTTGGATTAATTACAAGTCTTTGCTTGAAGGTACCTTTCTTTTTGTCTACTTCTAAGATTTCACTTGTAAGCATTCCGTTTTCACCCTTTGTTAAGGATGCTTTTAGTGGGTCTTTTTCAAGTACTTGAACTTTTCCTTTTTCAAGCTTGAACTCTTTGATATAGCCTGGCATCTTTGCATAATCTTTTGGTGCCTTAGTCTCTTTAAGGGCGTAGTAGCCATCTTTTGTGACTTCTAGCTTAAACTTACCATTTTCATCAGATTTAGCTGTTACAGTTACATCTGTTTCTTTACCATTTACAGTTTTCTTCACTGTAAGTTTAGCATAATCTCCTTCGGAAGTTTCTTTGTAGTAAACATCAAACTCTGCGTCTTTTAGTTTTTTAGAATTATCGGCTGCGTCAACTTTTTCAAACTCAATAGGCTTGTTGTTAACAATTTCAATTGGAATAGTTCCGTCAACTGGTTGGAAGATTTCTTCAGTTTCCTTGCTATCAGGTTTTTTAATAGTCACTTTGTGATAAATCTTTCCTGAACTATCGACTTTGAAGTAGGCAACTGCTTCTGTCGGTTTTATATAACCTTTAGGTGCTGTTGTTTCTACTACTTTGTAGTAGCCTTCTTCAAGTTTTTCGTAAAGAACAATTCCGTTTTTGTCAATAGCTTTTGCATTTCCCTTAGGCTCCCAAGTTTCGTTTGGTTTTTCTGCTGTACCGCCATTCTTGAATAGTGAGAAGGATGCTGTCAATAGATTTCCTTTTTCATCTTTTATTAATTGACCATATGGGTCAACTTTCTTGAACTGAATCCTATTAGATGGGTTAACTGCTTGGATAGTTAATTCAGCAGAAGCTGTATTTGTACTTTTGAACTCGAAAATCCAATCTGTTCTAGATACACCTGGATACTTCTCTGTAATATTTCTTCCATACTGCCTACTATAGAAAGTATTGTAATTGTATATGTCTGATATACCATTATAAGATAATAGATTTTTAGTATTCATAGTACCTGTAACTTTAATAATCATTGGACCATATGGATCTAGTTTTCCTATTGGCTGTTCTTCTGTTGACTTATTAGCCATTATATCAGTTGGTGGCATACCGCCAACTCTTCTTAAGTTTGGACTATTTTCATTAACTGCGAAAGACTCTGGCATACTTTGAGCTATTGCATAATCACTATTATCCCTTAGTTTATAATAAGTGAATTGTAAGTCTTTTACATCTATACTTGGTGTGTATTTGAAGTATAAATCTTTACCGTTGTACTTTCCATCTCTATTTACATAGAAGTAATGGACGAACTCACCTGTTTTTGGATTGTAATGGTAAATCTTAGATGCCATATTAATATAGTTAGTGGAATCTGTTCTTTCAATTGTATCGACAACATATTTTACTTTTATATTTTTATAGTTGTCCTTATTAGTTCCAAGTCCTACTCCAACAGATTGATTTCCTGATGTCTTAACCTTATCCAATGTTATAAAAGCGGCAATCTTGTTTTCAAAGCTCAATAACTTATATTGTTCAGCATATTTTGTGAATGTGTAAGTTATTGTTCCTGCTTCTTTGTCATAGTCTGCCTTGGCTATTGTACCGACACCGTCTGCAAAGAGGTCTATGTTTCCTACCTCATCTGTTCTAATACCTACAAGGTCGATATTGTCAGATAGTTTTAGTACGAAGTAGTCTCCAGGTTTTATCTCAATATTTGGATCAAGTTTAAATTCGTTATCAAATTCCAAACTTTGTCCAACGTGAGGTCTGACTACACGATTCCCTTCTGATGATGTTACTTTTGCATCATCTGGGTCTGGTCTAACAACTTTAAGTTCAGATTTACTTAGAGTAATCTTATCTGTTAAGTTTAGACCTGTCCTTGCTATGTCTCCAGAGTAAGGGTCAAGTTCTTTACCACCAACTGTGAAGTGCCATACTTGGCCAGTGTTTATGTGACCAGATGGATTTTTTACTTCTCTTAGTTCGTAGTTACCAACTGGAAGACCATCTATTACAAGTTCCCCATTAGCATCTACAGTTCCAGGATATACTGCGTCTTTTACAGGATTTCCGTCTTTATCCTTCTTACCACTAATTCTTATAGCTTGGAATTTAGCTCCAACTGTTAATTCACCTTGTTTAACAGAACCTAAAGCTTTTCCATTTTCATCAACCTTTTTGATAGTGACTTTACCTTTACCAGGTTTTTCGTTCAATATCTTACCCATGTTTTTAGCAGTTGCGCTTGTTACATAGTCAACTAGCGAACCACCTGATGAACCTGCTTTACCATATTCTGCTACATAACCGCCTTCTTTGTATTCTAGGGTTATATAACCTTGGGCACCTGCAATAATTCTACCCATTAGCTCATCTGATTCTGGGTCTTTAAAGTTTGCAGTCTTTAGTGGTATTTCTTTTGGTTTTCCATCTTTATCTTTAACTTCACTTAGAATCATACAAGTATCTATGTTGAACTTATCTGTGTTTACTAAGTCGCTAAAATTATAGACTGTATTTGTAGAGTCATCTTTTATCTTAGCCTTAGCATTTTTAAGTTCTATTTTTTCTTCATTGTATGGGTCTATTATTGTTAATTCAGTTAATGCTACTTCCGTTTTAGTTTTTGGATTTATGATTTTTCCAGATCTTGTATCAATTTGCTTAATTGTGAATTCTAGTAGTGGTCCTTCAATTGGCTTATAGCCTATTGGTGGTGTTACTTCTAATAGTCTATAACGACCTGGTTCAAGTCTTCTGAAACCAAAGTAACCGTTGAAGGCTGATGCTACATAAGATTCATCTACAGGATACCAGAAGGAACCTTCCTTCTTTTCAAGTTTGAATACAGCACCTTCAAGTCTGTTTGCGTTAAAGTCTTCTTCTGTTCCATCTGTCTTTAATTTGGCGTGCTTAGAGAAAGTAATATTATAAGTTTCATCTTCATTTGTTATTGTCATTCCATCTTGAGGAACTGTCTTTATACTATCTGAAGAATATAAGTCTTTAATATCCGCCTTAGTATATGAAGTTTGGATTGGTTTAGTGTTGAGAATATTATTAGGATTTGTTTGGTCTGATGCAAGAACTATTCTACCAGCATCGTAATAATTTCCTGCTATTGTTGCACCTTTTCTTAACCAAACATCATATTTTTTATTGTCAGGATTACTATAGAACCATGTCTTAGCTGCGGCTTCACCGTATAATTTTGAATAGTATTTATAGAGAGCTTCCATACCTTGTTGGTAAGCTGCATCTCTCTTAGTTTGGAGACCGCCTGTGTTTCCAATGTCCTTATCATACTTCCAACCTAATTTTCCATTTTCAAAAGTTCTTTGGGCGAAGATTCTTTCTCCACCGTAGAAGTCTACCTTAAGTTCTATTTCCTTTAGGTCAACGATATTGTCGTCATAGAATCCTTCAATATCTATGAAGTAAACTCCATTATTTTCTAGGTTGATTTGGTCTTCGTCAAAGCCCCAGTCAAATGGTCTCCATCTTGCAGTGTTAACAACTGATACATTAGACTTTCTTAAGTCATAATCCTTTAAGATTTTATCAACATCAGGATTTGTTCCTGGGTTTGCAACCTTATAAGTTGTTCTGTAAGCAGTCTTTACACCACCATCAGTTGTTTCTGGAGTCTGTGAAGGTGTATCAATTTCTTCCCTCTTAGTTGTTGGAGTGATTTGAACATTTATCTTGTTAGATCCTCTGTATCCTCTAGTATCTATATAGATTCTTTGAACAAAAGTCTTATTGACAGGGTCAATATTTTTAATTATTGACTTATACTTAATCGCATCAGTTGAATTAGTATTGTCTCCTGCCTTTGCCCCTTCAGATGATAGATATGAAGTAGATGTGTGTTTAGGACCACTTTCTTTTATAACAAGTTGTCCATTTTCTTCTACTACTTGTAGCTTCCAAGGAGCTGCTGGTTTCTTGTAACCAGCTGGTGACTTAGTTTCTGTTAATAGATAATTACCAACTTGTAGCTTAATAGGATTTCCATCTTTGTCTACAAATTTTACATTACCTTGTTCATCAGATACTGCTTTTGCAATTATTGTATCTGTTCCATCATCCTTCTTTAATTCAAATTCTGCACCTACAAGACCTGCGTCGGCAGTATTTTTCTTAAAGATATTTAGCTCAATACCTGTTTGCTTATTAGTGATTTGTGCAAACTTACCTTCTTCGATTTCAATTTCCTCATCGCCAGGAGTTGTTCCACCTTCTTGAATAAAGCTTGCAGAAACATTTACTGCAGATTTTGGCATAGTGAACTTGTTGTCTGTAACTGTTATAGGGTTGCCACTTTCATCAGTTACTTTGAATGAATAGAATGTATATCCTTCATTGGCTGTAGCTGTAAGAGTAACTTCTTCACCTTCTTTTGCAGTTAGCATATTAGCTTCAACTTTACCGTTGTTTGAACTTATAATGTTAATATCAAAAGCGTCTGGTTCAGGCTTGACAACATTTATGTTATAAGTTGTTGTTTTGCCACCATATGTTATTGTTAGTGGCATACCTTGTGCTTCATTAGCTGAACTAAATCCTGAAACCATTCCTGGGTTAACAGGAATTGTTTGTTTAGTACCATTAGACATTGTTGCTTCGATTGTAAGGTTAGTTACGTCTAATTCTTCGCCAACTTTATAAGTTGTCTTATGGTTTGAACTATTAACTTTTATACTCTCAAGATTCACTGGAGCATCTTTCCATTGAGCTACAAATGTGTAGTCTCCACCAATTGTAATAAATTCTCCTGGTAGGTATACACCCTGATATCCATTTATAGTCCATCTTAAAAACTCTTTTCCAGCTGGAGGAGCAAATTCACAATTTGGTATTGTGTATTGATAGCCATTATATACTTCTTGGTTCTTCATTACACCAGATCCACCATTTGGATCGAAGCTTATGATTGATTTATATGGATCTCTCTTAAATGTAGCAGTTACATTCACATTGTAGTTTGGCATTCCCATTGTAAATGTGCCTTTTTTCCCTGCTGCTGTTTGATCAGTTCCCGCTATCTTTAGACTTGCTAATTCATATCCTGGGTCTGGTGTTACGGTAAAGGTTACACCTTCATTTTCTTTTGCTCTAGCTTTATTGCTTGTTACCTTACCATGTTGGATATTAGGATCAATATTGATTTTATAACCTTGTGAAATTGGTTTATCTTTCCAAAGTGCTGTAAGTGTTGTATTAGCACTTACTTGGATAGTATCTCCTGGTTGATATTCTTTTCCACCTACTGACCAAGCTTTAAATTCTTTTCCAGCTTGTGCTTTGAATGTAGGATTTGGTAGTTTGTAAGAACCTTGTGGAACAGTTTGACTTTGCATTGTTCCTGAACCACCATCACCAGCACTAAAGAAGATTGTCACATCGCTATTTAATTTCTCAAATGTGTTTGTTACTATTACATCCTTGTCTGGCATTGTAAAGCTAAATACATTTTGTGCTATTACATTTCCATCTTTATCTGTAATTTTGTTGCCTGTCCATTCGTATCCTGGGTCAGGTACTATATTTAGGCTGATATCCTTACCAGTTTCTCCATATTGAGGAGCAGTTACACTACCACCTGTTGATGGGTGGATTGTAATTAGGTGTTTGTAGTTGATGTAATTTGCGCTGTTGTAAGACTCGTTTGCTGTAGCATATTTCCAATAAGTTAGAGGTGGATTTTTTTGTCTGTCGTATAAATAATAAGCTTCTAAACCTAAACTTGAGTTGTCGGAGTAACCAACAGTGAATTCAACAGCATACTTATCAGTACTCCAAGGGAAATTTATAGTATTACCTGTGTAGTAGTTGTCTCCAAAAGGTCCGTTATGATTTATATCAGCTCCATTAGCTTGTAAGTTATCTATAGTTGAAGCATTTGTAACTTTATAAACTCGGATATTCTTAGGAGTTATTGAAGTGCCATTAGCTGTGTGGTAGTTTAGCATAATAGCTTTTTTACCTAATGTCTTACTTCCATCAATTAAGAATACTTGTGTAAATTCCTTAGTATCTTTATTGATTCTAATAATTTTAGTTTGGATTCCATCTCCATCTTGATGGCTTGCTATTGTAGATTTATTTGGATCAACTTTTTCCCAATCACTTGCTGCTTTTAGTGCTTCGTTAACAATTTCTGGACTCATCATTTCCAATCCAGTATTCACACCATAGACTGATCTTGCATTTTGTGCAAGATACATTCTTATTCTGTTAGATGATAATAAACTTGCTTTTGGTACTGATACTGAAGCATTTGATTTTTCCGGTGAACGTGCATCTTCTGTGTTTTGTTTGATATAAACTTTTCCGTCAGTATCTATTCTAACTGTCCAAGTAGCATTGGCGTCCTCATAACCTGGTGCCGGTTTAGTTTCTTCAAGTTTATAAGTTCCTGGTTTTAGCTTATCAAAAGATATCATTCCGTTAGAGCCGGTAGTCATAAATTTTGGTTCTGTTTTAGGTTTTAGACCTGTTAGCTTAAATTCTGCTCCTGGAATAGCTTGTGCTGCATTATCTTCTTTAACTTTCTTTAGTTTGAATCCAAATGTTTTTGATTCATTGGTTACGTCTAGAGAGTTGTCAGCTATATAAGAACCTTGGATACCTGTAGATTGTTCAAGTACTGGTCCTGATTCTTTTATAATATTAACTTTTTCGTAGTAGTCAGACTTCCAATAAGTTGTACCATTTTCAACCCAGTCCATTCCTGTACCTACTCCGCTAGTGTCTTCTTTGTATGGTACCTTAATATCTACAACTATTGGCTTGTCAGTTGCTGGGAAGTCTAGGCTTAGTCTGTCTGGTTCTCCATACTTACCGGCTACTTTTTTAGCAGATCCCTCTACAAAGCTAGTAATATTTTCTGCTTTGTAGTCAGCAAGTCTGATATCAGCTAATGGTCCTGTTACGGCCTTATCAAGTTTATAAACTTGATAATCCTTTCCAGCTACAGCACCTCCCTTGTACCAATCCATATTTTGATATTCTATCTTTTCTCTGTGGATTGTTCCTGTTGTAGCTCCAATGCTTTCTGCTTCTGGGTTTATTACATATCTTTGGATTATATATTTTTCAGTTTTATTGATACCAACTATCCTTGTTCCCATTTTAAATGGTGTTGGATAGTTTCCTGTCCAATCAGTACGTCTATTATCGTAAAGATTCCATCCATCTAGGCTTCTTCCTGCTACGTTAACCCAGTTAACATTAGCCTGTTCTAGGATTGAACCAATTGTTTGATCGGATTTTTCTCTATAGTTATAGACTTTTTTGTTGCCTTCAGCATCTATTACAAGAACCCATTTTTTTTCGAGCTTCTTGTAGCCTGATGGTGCGTCAGTTTCTTCTATAATATAGGTTCCTTGAGTTGTTAAGCCTTTAAATTCAACGACACCATTTGCATTTGATTTGGCTTCTATAGGAGTGAAGCTTGTGTCATTATGTTTTGTAATTTTAAACTTAGCTCCTGGAAGAGCTTTTCCAGTGGAATCTTTCTTATAAACCTTGAAGTCTCCTCCACTTGGTTTATTCCTTACAGGAATTAATATAGTATCTTTTCCTGTGAAACTTGTTCCTCTTCCACCGACTTCATTAATAACTACATTACCTGTGTCATATACTACTACTTGCCATCTTCTATTTGACTTAATAAAGCCTTCTGGAGCTTGAGCTTCTTGTAGTGTATATGTTCCTGGTTCTAGGTCAATAAATTCTACTATACCATCAGAACCACTGTACCTATTAATTGTTTTACCTTCTTGGTCTTTTAGTTCAAAAACTGCTCCTGGTAAGTTTGTATTATCAGCTTCATTTGTCTTTTTGATTTTAAATGAGCCTGGTTTGTAAGTTTTATTTATTAGTTTGATTCTTCGGGAATAGAATTTAGGAATTTCTTGTTCTGATTCCGATCCTTTCGCCCAGTTGTAGTTACCCTTTTGATAAGAACCTGTGTGTCTACTACCATTTGATAGGTAGTATCCTGACCATAGGTCTTTAAATCTCTGTTCATCTGTTACTTTAAAGGTTTGAACTATTACATAACCTTCATTTCCACTTACTCTAGGTAGGTCTATTTCAAGTGGGTGCTTGTTATGACCATAGTCTAGCAATCCTTCAGATGATTTTAGATATTCAGGATTATAGGTAACCCTTACATCTCCACCAGATTCTGAAAATCCTCTTTTTGGATCTACATTTGATTTTGAATAAACTCTAATATAGTCAGAAGTATCTTTTTCTGGTCTTATACCATAAGATAATGGCATTAGAGCCTCTTTAGTTGCTTGACTTCCATATACCTTATAAACTTTTAGGTCGTCAAAGCCAAAAGCTGGATATCCATCTGCACGATAGTATTCTAGACCCGGTCTTGGTTTTTTCATTGACAACCAGTCAAGTCTAACTTTTCTTGGTCCACTAGACAAATTAGTTGGGTTGTAATAAGAAACAGCCTTCATGTAGATTTCTCCATCATCACCCTTGTAAATATCTGTTATATATTCACTTGTTAGTGGTCCACCTCCACCTTGGGAGTCATAAGTGTAGTAATCAGTCTTAACATTGAAGTCTAATATGTTGTTGTTACTTACTGTGGTTTGTTTATCAGTTACTTTGCTGCCTGAAGTCATATTTGCTACTTTAGGATTGTCAGGGTCAACTGTTATCTTGAAATCATAACCTGAAGTCTTATTTGTTTGAGTCGCATGGTACTTGTCCGGAATAATACCAATGATTTCCATTTCTGCACTAACACTAGCTGCATCTTTTACAAATACATAGGTCAAAAGGTTAGTGTCATAGTTAAAGTATGGTTTTGCAAGCAAGTTGCCATCACCATCTTTAAGGTCTGGTATTTCATAGACATATCTCTTGAAATCAAGGTTAGAGTCAAATTGAATTTTGAATCTTCCACCTTTAACAACTTTGTCAATGGTGTAGCTTCCATAGTATCTATAAGACTCTATACCATAAGCTTCCCAAACTCCTTCAGTCCATCCAATACGGCCATCATCTGGCTGTGATTGTTTTTCTTGTAGCTTCATGCTTTGGTTAATAACTTTTATTCCATAATCAGTTAAATCTTGTCCTACTTCTACATCTTCTAGGATATAGTCAAGGCCATTTATTGGTGTGCCGTTGCCATCTTTGAATCTAGCCTTGTAAGTTACCTTGCCATCCTCAGATACATTTACATCAAATACAACATTTGAGTTTTTATATCCTTTAGGTGCTTTCTTTTCTTCTATAGTATAGTTACCTGGAGCTTGTTGGCCAAAGGATACAAGTCCCTTAGTTTTTCCTTCTCCTTCAGCTTGTGACTGTACGTCGATTATAGGGTTGCCATTTGAGTCCTTTAATGTAAATGTTGCACCACTAAGTCCGTCAACTCCGTTAGAATCAAGCTTAGTAAGTTCTACAGGTGATTTTTGGAATTCTTCGTTGGTAATAGTAATTCTTGTCGCATCATCTGCAGCATCTCCGCCTGTAGTAGATGATGAGCTTTTAGTTGATAAACCAATTGTTTCTTGCATCTTGGCTTCATTTGCAACACTTTCATTATCTGTTAACCAATCATAAGAAACTGTACTTGTACTAGTACCACCAGTTGCTTTTACTTTTACTAGGAAGCCCCAATCTCCAGCTTGTCCACCAAATCTTACTGCAGGGAATTTTATTTGATAACCAGTTTTACCAGTGTAAGAATCTAGTACTTTATCTTGTCCTATAATTTTATAAGCGTGATCTTTGTTTAGAACTTCATTTCCCGCATATGAGCCCGCAGTCTGATTTTGCATTTGATTTCTAACATTATATCTAGTTCCAGGTCCAACATCTAGAACTTCTACAGATGTAATTTTTCCTCCACCTGCTAGATTAAGGTTTAGTCTAGTATCTTTGTTGGTATATCCATCATTTCCATTTGCTTCTGGTTTTAGATAAATGTAGAATTCAATATTTCCCTTTTCATTAATGCTACCGTAGTGCATTGCATTCATGTAGGATGGATAAGATGGGTAATAGTTGTGTCTTGCAAGAACTGTAGCTACTTTCCCACCTTGCATAGAAATATTATTTCCCGATACTGAAACAGTACCGTCATTGTGTACTATGATTTGTTTAGGTTCTTGGTCTAATTTGTATCCAGCAGGTGCTTTGTTTTCTATTAAGTTATAAGTTCCCGGACTTATGTTTTTGAAGTTTATTTGTCCGTTAGCATCTGTTTGTAGTTTTAAAGTTTCTCTTGGACTTTGAAGAGTAAATTCTGCTCCTGAAAGCTTCTTATTAGGATCCTTGCTATCTGTTTTTATAATTGTAAATGAGGAATCTTTTTCATCTGTAGATTCTGTCATAACATTATAAAGATGATATGCTCCATCTTCTAAAGAATGGTAATTGTACTTTTCTTTGTAAGAATAAGTCTTTCCATCTGGTAGTGTAGTGTCTGCTGGAAGAACTTGAACTATATTTGGAGTTATTTTAACTTCCTTTGTTTCTTTCTCTTGTGTTTTTGGGTTTACTTCTTCTACTATTTTCCATGTCTTAACAGCAGGAAGGTCAAATTCTCTATTAGTTTTACCAATTTCACCTTCGCCAACTTTAATTGGACTTGCTAAAGAATTCCCATTACCATCTTTAACTTCTATGGTTTGACCAGGCATATTTTTTTTGCCATCTATACCAGACCATGTTTGTTTTATTTTTATAGGTTGGTATTTGTTGATGTTAACACCTGAAAGTGAATAGCCTGCTTCTGATTCTGTTATATTTGTTTTAAATTCATAGACTGCAATTCTACCTGGATATTGTTGGTCTGATGGGTTTGTCCCCTTTGCTGGTATAGAGTCAATGGTAGTCTCTGCTTGTTTAACAACCATCTTACCAGAATCTGGGTCAAGTCTATAAACAGCCATCTTGGCTGATTTTAATTCTTGATCTCCCTTTAACTCTCTTGTAGCTAAAGGAAAGCCTATAACAGGGTCTACTTTTTTAGTGTTATCACCTGTTGACACTTGGTCTGTTACAGTCCATTTAGCTGTTGCATCAGATGAAAATTCACCCATAATTGTTGTTCTATTGTTAATGCCCACACGCTTAGAAGTTGTATCTTCCATATAAGACTTGTTATCTGCTGAGTCATAAACTAGTCTTACTGCTCCTGTTTTCTTCTTATTTAAATTTAAAAGAGCAACTGAAAGGTCTAGGGCATATTTTTCTTGAGGATTGGTTATCTTTGTTTCAAATGTGTAACGAACCTCTCTTAAAGATTTTTTCAAAGTATGGTTTTTAGATGCTACTATACCAAGCTGACCTTCTATTTCATTTGTTGATAGTCCATCTTCCTCAGTACTTAGCTCATCACCATTTAATAATAAGTTGCTAAAATCTCCTAGACCAGATCCTTTGACAATAGTGGCGTTTGAAGATAGACCTAAATCTAATAAGTCTTTAGTTGATGTAAATGTAACTGACCAATTTACTGCTACAAGTTTACCATCTTTAACAACTGGACTTCCATGAGCATCCATGTAAACTTTGTAGTCACTACCTGGTTCTACTATTTGTAGTACTTTATGGCCGTCTTCTTCTGAAATATCATTTACGATGTCGCCATTATTATTAACTACTACTTCTGGAAGTTTTGCTGGTTTTATTACACCTAGTCCAGAAATAGAATTGTTAATAGGGTGTTTGTCTTTTGCTCCATCTAGTTCTTTGATTTTATCTACATTATAGTCTACATCTATAGCTAGAGGAATTTGTAGATTTTTTGCTATAGGATTTTCTACTGTGTATCTAATTGTATTCGTGCTTTCGTTGTAAGTTGGTTTCGCTAATACTGTTCCATCGTTTACTATGTCTGGAAGAGAAGTTTCTTCTTTAACAGTAAGTCTTGGATCCAATTTGATTTCAAACAATTGTCCCTTTTGAATTGGACCAGTAATAGTTGATGTGTCAAGTCTAGTTCTGATTGTAAACTTTTTATTTTCTAATTCTTCTGGGCTTGCTCCAACAGGACTAGCTAAAAGCATTTGTGGGTTGAAGTTCTTGTCTGCATCTTTTTCGATTAATGCTTTGATTGCATCTTTGTTATCTTCCATTAGCTTTGCTTGTTCTTCTTTTGTTAGATGATATTTTGCTTCAAAGCTGGATAATAATGCTTGAACTTCTTTTAATCCGTTTGCTTTTACTGATAGGATTGCTTTTAATTCACGGTCTGCTTTTTGAAGATTAGTAAATCCGAAGAATTCTTTGATGCCTTGTAATAGTCCTTTTGTTTCTTTGCTAACTTCTTTTTTGTCAGTTGTCTTATTATTGTCTTCTTTATTATTAGCATCTTTTTTGTCTTCTGATTTTTTGATGTCTTCTTTTTTGTCTTTTAATGCTTTGTCAAATTCTTCTGCTTTTTGTTTTCTTTCTTCTGGTGTTGCAGGTTCTTTTTTGACTTCTTCTGTTGTTTCCTTCTTCTTTATAATAGGTTCTTCTTCTTGGTTTTCTTCTGTGTCTTTTTCAAGTCCAAGAAGCTTTTTGTTTTCAAGGTCTTTTTTCGCTTTTTCTTCAGCGGCTTTTTTAGCTTCGGCTTCAGCTTGTTTTTTTGCAAGTTGTTCTTGTTTTGCTTTTGCTTCGGCTTTTTGTTTTGCTTCAGCTTCTGCTTTTAACTTTTCAGCTTCTGCTTTGGCTTTGGCGTCTGCTTCTTGTTTTGCCTTGGCATCTTTTTCTGCTTTAGCTTTTTCTTCAAGAGCTTTTTGTTCTTCTGTTTTTTTAGCTTCTTCTGCTTTTATTTTTTCAGCTTCTTGTTTCGCTTTAGCATCTGCTTCTTGTTTTGCTTTAGCGTCTGCTTCTTGTTTTGCTTTTGCATCTGCTTCTTGTTTTGCTTTTGCATCTGCTTTTGCTTTTTCTTCGGCTTCTTTCTTTGCTTTTTCTTCGGCTTCGGCTTTTGCCTTGGCATCTGTCTCTGCTTTGGCTTTGGCTTCTGCTTGTGCTTTTGCTTCGGCAACTTCTTTTTTGTGTTCTATTGATGATGTAACTTCAGCTGGTAATTGTTCTGTTTGATATGTGCTGTAAGTTTTATCATCTAATATAGCTGCAAATAAGTCTGCGTTTTGTTTTACTTCAAGTGGATTATTGTCATCCTTATTAAGAGCTATTGTTGTAAGTTTGTTGTCAACTGCTTTGTCAACTTTGAAGTCGAAGATGTAAGTGCGGTTGTTTTTGTCACCTTCTGGTACTTCGCCGTCTTGTTGAAGTCTGCGTTCTTCAGCAAGTTGAAGTCTGTGTTGTTCTGTTGATTTTAGATTTTCTGGAAGTTTGTTAAACAATCCTTCTTTGTCAAAATCAAATTCGTCTACGACTTTAAGACTGTATACTTTGTAGTCGTCTCCAAAGTCTTCCTTGTCAGCTTGAGGAACGTAATTGTTATGGATTCTGTATTTTCCATCTTCTTGTACTACGGATACATCCAAGCTCAATCCTTGATCTTTGAGTGATTTGTCCACTCTGTCGAATTCTTTGTGAGCCTCTTCTACTGTATCAAATGTCCTCTCGTCATAAAGACTAAAATCCTTTCTAACTAATAGTTTGATGTTAGAATTGACGTTCGTGGTGTTCAATACAAACTTGACGTTCGTATCTGTGTCCAGATTCTTGTCATCAATTACTGTAGCGAGGTTCAATGAAAAGTTGGCATAGGTATCCTGTTTCAAGGTCTCGAGCTTTTGTATTACGTATCTCTTGTCGAGCTCTTCCTCCTTAGCAAATGATGTTATTGCTGGCGTGATGGTCTGTATTACCATCAACATCACCATGACTAACGCCGTTAGTCTATCAAATATTTTCTTCATTTTAACCTCCTGAATTACTTGATTTTTATTTCAAATGTTAGTTTTTTGATATTTATTATACTATTTTTATTCTCTACTGCTTTACATGCATTTAGAATAAAATACTACAAACATTCCGCTGATTAATGCATATCGTTTGCATTTATTCTCTTAACATAAAGAAAGAATCAGCCCAACATATTTTATGAATAGTGTTGCCTGACTCTGTTAGTTCTAAATAAAATGCATTGCTTTTTATATCCATTATAATTACGTTTGCTTCTGTTTTTATGTAATATATATTTGCATGTATTATTTATGTGTAAATTTTACCACGATATATAAGAAATGTCAATTTACAAGTTTTTTTCATATTTTTTTAATGACTTTTTGATGTTATACATATAAAGTTTTATTAAATATTTACAAATTACTTTCTAATTAGATTTTATTTATTTTATTTTTATCTTATTACTTAGAAATATGCTGTATTTTACTTTATATTATGAAATTAATTGCTAATTTAATATTTATTCTAAGTTTTTCGTTCAAATATCGCCCTATATATTTAGTGAAATATAACATAAAAATTTAAGAATATTTTTATAAATTTACGGATTATTTTAAGGAAACGTTATAATTAAAAGATTGTAAATAGTAATTTTTTGATATAATTTGTTACTAAGAGCGAAAAATATCGTATCGTTTGCAAATTTTTTTAAAATTTGTTTAAATTTATTAAATATTTGTGATTATTTTGAAAATAATTGGGTATATGGTTGACTTATTATTGGTCAAAATAAAAAAAAGACTATAGGTTTAGTAAAAGAGTCTTTGAAAGTACGTCTACGTGCATTTTTTGTTTCATTTGTAAGCTATATTAACATTATCTCTTACTGAGAACTTTTTTGATTTTCTTGCGTTCTTTTCTTTCTTCTTCAGCCTTTTCTTTAGCTTTCATCTTTGCTCTTGTTTCTTTTTTAGCTTTTTTTCAATTTTAAAATCTAATTGATCTTGTCTTTTGTAAGCATTCCTTTTGTCGCTTCTTCTACAGCCTTGTCAATTGCATATTGTAACTATTTTTCACTGTAAGAAACTATTGATTTATTGTATTTTTTAGCTATTTCGGTGTTTGATTCAATTGAAACATTGTTTTCTTTAGTGTTTTTCTTTTGATTGTTTGTTTAATCTGTCACTCTTTTTTCCATTGAAACAGCGTTTTTCAATATATTTGCCCCATGATTTTTATGTCCATCACGTAAAAGACAGCTTACAAATCATGTAGGAATCGAATCTACGCAGCAGTAATGCCCTAGTTGTTTAGCAAACAATCTATTCATTTTTCTTTTATTACTTTTGGGTATAAAAAAAGCAGTGCTAGCTAGTTACAGCTGTAACTGTAACTAGCTAGTGTGCCTATTTATTAAGTTTATTTTTTAATTTGTAATCTATTATAAAATTCACCTCTTCATCTGTTAACACATCAAATATAATTTCTGTATCTGTATCATCTTCATAATCTGATACCTTTGGGTCATAATCAAAAATATTAAATCCCAATTTTTTATTAATTTCCTCTAATGTTACCATCATAATACCTCTATTAATATTCCGTTTATTTTACACTCATCAAACATAATTTGACTAGTCGTGCTTAATTTAAAATATAATTTTCTTCCAATCTTTTTCTTCTATCTGCTCTAATTGTACACCGGATGCTACAGAATTTTTAAGCTTATTCAAATCTTCAAAAAATTCTTTCTCATTAACTCCAGGTTCATAAATAACTCGTACAACTCTATCCAGTGAATTATCTCCAAACTTTTTGAGATATTCTTTTTCTATTTTGTTCGATAAATTTACAATATTTTTAGCCGAAATGTTCATATTCTACCTCACTAAAAAACACCTAAAATCTATTTTTAATACTTTATGTTGGCATCGAGTTTAAAATAGCCTAATTCGTAAGCGTCTTTTCCTTCTTTCAAGCATTTTTCAATAATTTCTACCTCTTTATCTTCACTTAATCCCATATTAGGAAAATAATCATCAAATTTTTCTATATATTCATTTCTTAAGTCTTCAATTTTTTTCATTTTGCTTCCTCTTTTGTACTAAAAAGCACCTCTAACATTATGTTATCACTGCTTATCTTTATTTTTTCTTTTTCTTTCGTCTATTTTTTCCCAAAATTCTTCGGCTTCTCTTTTCTCTTCATCCGTTAATTCTCTATGTCCTGTAACTTCAGCTTTGAAAGGAGCTGTAAACCTATTCGTCAATAATTCACGTTTTTCTTCTTCAGTTGGTTCTCTTTTAGCCATGTCACACCTCTTTCAATCAATAAATATTAACAACTAATTGTTTCTTCTTTTCTTGTGTTTAAAAGCACTTCTAACATTTTACACATGCGACCTGTCAACTCGCTAATCCTTATATTTTGTTGTTCCATATCGTCTTTCAAGCTCTTTTTCCCATTTCTCATTTTCTTTCTTTTGCTTTTCGGTTAACTCAAAATGGCCAGTCACCACAGCTTTGAATGGGGCAGTAAACCTACTTGTCAGTAGTTCATGTTTTTCTTCTTCAGTTGGTTCTCTTTTAGCCATCTTACACCTCTTTCAATCAATAAATATTAACAACTAATTGTTTCTTCTTTTCTTGTGTTTAAAAGCACTTCTAACATTATCTAGCTAGTTGTACTTAATCTAGTATTTCTATATTATTTATTTCGTTATCACTAAAGAAAATTAAATTTTTACCGTCATTAATAGTTAAATAGTCTCTACCCGGCTTAAATGGTCAGTATGGATAAAACTTCGTATTCTGCAAAAGTCTCGTATGTTGGAATATATCAATAAAGAATAAGTTAACTTATTCTTTAAAAGTCTAAACTTTCCTTGTTTAACAAAAAGTCAAATAAATTAATAGTGAGTATTCCATTTTCATCTAAAAACGGCTTTATTCGATCTTTCACTATAATAATTTTTTTAAATGAGTCATCAATATTTAACAAGGACGCTTTTTCTTGATTTATTTTTTCTATGGATGGGAGGCTGTACGCAGATTGAATATAATATCTTTTACTTCCAAGGTTAGCTATGAAGTCAACTTCCAGCTGTTTTTTTATATCTTTATTATTAACATTTTCCCTTTTTATGACCATTCCTACATCGACCATATAGCCACGATATCTTAATTCGTTATAAATGATATTTTCCATTAGGTGGGTTGGTTCTATCTGCCTAAAATTTAATCTTGCATTTCTGAGCCCCAAATCTTCAAAGTATATTTTATAAGGTGTACCTATATATTTTCTCCCTTTAACATCATATCTATAGACTCTTTTTAGGATAAAAGAATCTTCAAAGTAGCCTATAAACTTATCAATTGTATTTGCAGAAATTTTAGATTTTTTTATGGACTTAAAAGTTGAGGCTAGTTTACTTGGATTCGTAAGACTTGAAATACCTGATGCTAAAATATTAAGTAAGTCTTCTAGTTCAGAAGTTAGGCGTATGTCATACCTATGAACAATATCTCGCAAATATACATTTTCGAGTTGCCTCTTTAGATAATTCATCTTATCTTCATCCGTTTTCATTAAAGCTGCTGCTGGTAAACCGCCGTAAACTTGATATTCAGCAAAAGCATCTTCTTTGTCGCCATCAAAAGTTTGAAGAAATTCAGAAAATACAAGCGGCATAATATGAATCTCATCACCCCTACCTGCAAATTCAGTAATGACATCTTTCGATAAGAATTTGGAGTTACTCCCAGTAACATAAATATCAAAATTATCTTGACGCAAAAATCCATTTAAGACTTGCTCAAACGAATTAAGCAATTGAACTTCATCTAAGAGGATATAAAATTTTTCTTTATCATTCGTTTTGTTCATGATATAGTCTAAAAACTTTTTAGGATCTACTAATCTTTCACCGCTTAATACATCTAAATCCATTAAATCTTCGCCGATTTTTAATAAATCCCTAGCTGAATCAAAAGCAAATTTTATAATACGGTTTTCATCAACACCACTTTGGGTCAAATGATTATAAAATAGATTATTAAGTAAATAAGATTTACCACTTCTTCTTATTCCTGTAATAATCTTAATGAACCCATTGTCTTTTTTTCGTATTAATTTATCTAAATAATAATCACGCTTTATTTCCATACGTCTACACCTCTATCTATTTAGAATTTTTTCCATTTTGGAACTTAATCTAAGTATATTATAAAGTGTAAAATTATATAATTCAAACCTATTTAGAAATAATTCCATATCGGACATATTTTTTAATTAGGTTTTTTACTTTTTGAACACCAATTCTTAAAAACATATAATTATCTAGTTTAAAATTCACAAACCTATTGATTTTAATCCTTTTAAAGCCCCTTTATTCAATGTTTTTTGACAACAACGCAACTGCCTCGATGTAATTTACATACTTTTGTTCTCAACCCATCAGAACCTTTAATACCTATAAATATATTAGCTTTGCGATTTCTTTATTCATCTTGTTGCCTTTTCTATGTAATTTTATTATACCATTACAGGCATATTTATTTAATAATTCTTAAGGATTTGCATTATCGAATAGATAACTTTTACCATTTGGGCTAAAGCTCAATATGCGGTTCTTAATCGGATGATATAAAATAGGAAATATTAGTACAAAAAAATGGATTACAGCCCTCATCAATTGAAGACTATAATCCATTCATTATTTGAGCGTATCGAATATCGTGACGATCACGAAGTATATGTTGAACTTCGAGATGTAGACGAGAGTTCGTATAACGCTGTGTTTGGCGAACGATAGAGGATTCGAACCCCCGACCTTCTGGTCCGTAGCCAGACGCTCTATCCAGCTGAGCTAATCGTTCATATACAACAAAACAGATGTATGCACATCTGTTGTTGTCTGGAGCGGAAGACGAGACTCGAACTCGCGACCCTCGCCTTGGCAAGGCGATGCTCTACCACTGAGCCACTTCCGCATGAATTCTTTTGGTGGAGGAGGGTGGATTTGAACCACCGAAACATAAAGTAACGGATTTACAGTCCGTCCCCTTTGGCCACTCGGGAACTCCTCCATAATCCTTTATTTAAAAAGGATTTGTGGAGCTGGTGGGAGGACTTGAACCCCTAACCTACTGATTACAAGTCAGTTGCTCTACCAATTGAGCTACACCAGCATACTTGGCGACCCGGAACGGACTTGAACCGTCGACCTCCAGCGTGACAGGCTGGCATTCTAACCAACTGAACTACCGGGCCATTAGTTAGAAATTTATTTGTTAAAATATATGGTGGGCGATACAGGGCTCGAACCTGTGACCCCCTGCTTGTAAGGCAGATGCTCTCCCAGCTGAGCTAATCGCCCATATATCTGGTGACCCTACCGGGATTCGAACCCGGGATACCGCCGTGAAAGGGCGATGTCTTAACCGCTTGACCATAGGGCCTTGTTTCAAGTGTAATTTATTTATCAAACACAACCGCTGAATAAAAAATTGGTAGCGGAGAAGGGAATCGAACCCCTGACACCACGGGTATGAACCGTGTGCTCTAGCCATCTGAGCTACTCCGCCATATTAAAAATTAGTTGCTATGTATGGTTGCGGGAGCAGGATTTGAACCTACGACCTCCGGGTTATGAGCCCGACGAGCTACCAAACTGCTCTATCCCGCGTTATTGGTGCCGAGGATCGGAATCGAACCGATACGGTGTTTTACCACCGCAGGATTTTAAGTCCTGTGCGTCTGCCAGTTCCGCCACCCCGGCATTTGGCTCCCAGGGTGGGACTCGAACCCACAGCCTATCGGTTAACAGCCGAGTGCTCCACCATTGAGCTACCTAGGATTATTACCACTCCTAAGAGTGGTGTTCGCTTTTTAAAGTTTGATTACTTTTTTTCGAAAATTTAATGTTTTCCATGAGCGACGCTTCGAACGAGGAAATCTTCATTTTGCTTTTTTAAAAAAGAAGATTTCTGAAGTGAGGCTGAGCGAATGGAATTATTAAATTTTCCTTTAGTAATCAAACTTTAATTTCTTTGTTTGGCGACTACCTACTCTCCCACGACGTTTCCATCGTAGTACCATCGGCGTTAAGAGGCTTAACTTCTGTGTTCGGCATGGGTACAGGTGTATCCCTCTTGCTTTTATCACCATACTTATTCA